>NZ_JBXAJM010000005.1:228899-258340 GCF_058797315.1 Pseudomonas sp. GW823-FHT02F05 | reverse complement strand
TGCCGAGTGGTGGGGCAAGAGCGTTTTGCTTACTTTGCCGCTTTTGCAAAGTGAGCCGCCGTCAGGGCGGAACCCTAGGTGGCCGTTACCTAAATAACGGATATGTACCCGGTCCAACTGTGTTGAATGTTAGGCCGCCTTCGCGAGCAAGCCCCCCCACAGGTTAATCGTGGTGTACCAGGTAGATGGGTGTCGGCTATCAGGCCGTCATCGCAGGCAAGCCAGCTCCCACATTTAGATCGCGGCACGTCAGTTAGAACAGCGTCGGCTATCCGGCCTAGAGATCGTTCCCCCGCTCGGCGTGGGAATGCATCATGTGACGCTCTGCGTCACGACTTTTAAGCGGACGCAGAGCGTCCAGAGCGGCGTTCCCATGCAGAGCATGGGAACGATCACTCTGTCTCACGCCGTTGCCGCCGCTGCCGGCACCTCAACCGCACTCAACCCTTCCTTCATCCGCTTGGCATCACGCACAAAACTGCGCGAGGCCTGGAACAGAAACAGCATGGTCAAGAACAACGCCACTGGAATCAGGTACATGGCGTCATGCAAGCCTACCGCTTTATAAGCCTCTGTCATCTGCTGCGCCCCAGCCGCATACATCGCTGAATGGGCAAAGTGATCGGACAACGCCCCGACCACCACCGGCCCCATGCCACCGCCGAGCAGATACAGCCCGGCAAAGAACAGCGCCATCGCCGTTGCGCGCAAGCGTGGTTCGACCACGTCCTGGATCGCGGTATACACGCAGGTATAGAAGTTGTAGGCAAACAGCCAGCCCACACTGAACAGCGCGACAAACACCCCGATTTCGACACGCCCGGCATGCAATGCCCAGGCGGTGGTGACCGTGGAGATGATCAAGCTGAAGGCGGCGAACAACAGTCGGCCATTGGCGACCCGCTGATGAATCTTGTCGGCAATCCAGCCCCCCAGCGTCAAGCCCACCAAACCGGTCAGGCCGACGATGACACCCGTCGCGACGGCCGCGTCCTGCAACGGCATGAGGAAATAGCGCTGCAGCATCGGCACCAGGAACGAGTTGCACGCATAGGTGGCAAAGTTAAAGCACAACCCGGCCAGCACCAGCCACAGAAAGGTCGGCACAGCCAGCACGCGACGGATCGGGCGGTCGACGCGCTCTTGGGAGACTTGCACGGTTTCCGCCGCACCACGCTTGGGTTCTTTTATGTAGAACATAAACACCGCAAGGATCAGCCCCGGCACCGCCGCGATAAAGAAGGGCGCGCGCCAGCTGTCGAACGCCTTGACCATCGCACCGATCGTAAAGAACGCCAGCAACAGGCCCAACGGCAGGCCAAGCATGAAAATCCCCATGGCTCGGGCACGGCGGTGGGCGGGAAAGAGGTCGCCAATCAGCGAATTGGCCGCGGGTGCATAGCTGGCTTCGCCGATGCCAATGCCCATGCGTACCAGCAGGAAGGTCCAGAAACTGCCGACCATGCCGTTGACCGCCGTCAGCCCGCTCCAGGCGAACAGGCCCCAACCCATCAACTTGCTGCGTGAACCGGTGTCGGCCAGGCGCCCGAGCGGCAGCCCGGCAATGGCGTAGACGATGGTAAAAGCGGTGCCGATGATACCGAGCTGGAAGTCGCTCAGGTGCCATTCCATGCGGATGGGCTCAATGATGATCGCGGGAATGGTGCGGTCAAAAAAGTTGAACAGGTTAGCGAGGAACAGCAGGAACAGAATGCGCCAGGCATTCGCCGCTTGGGTCGAGTTCTGCATGGGTCCGTCTCTTTTATTGTTATGAGAGCTGCGATGCCCGATGCATCCTGCTCAGGTCACTGCAACATAGTCAGGCTGGCAGTGATTGTCTGTAATGATTCGTAAAGCTGATAGGGCATGATTTCACCCAGGCAACAGCGGATTTTGCCCACGAAAATATAAGTGCGTGCCCCTCTTCCCAATGGCGATGGCACGGATAGAATGGCGAGCCTTTCGTAGCACCCTCCTCCTACTTTTCTTATTGATGACGCCCATGTCCGAAGCCAGTCCGTGTCTGAATTGCGGTGCCTGCTGTTCACACTTTCGCGTGTCTTTCTTCTGGGGTGAGTGCGCCTCGTCCGGGGGCACGGTGCCCGATGACCTGGTGGTGCAGATCAACCCCAGCCGCGTGGCGATGATCGGCACCGATCAGAAACCTGCACGGTGCTGCAGCCTTGAAGGTGAAGTCGGACAGGCCACCAGCTGCTCTATTTATGAGCAACGCTCCAGCGTATGCCGTGAGTTCGACTCGTCCTGGAGCCAGGGCGTGCAAAATGTCGATTGCGACGCCGCCCGTGCCGCATTCGGCCTGGCGCCGCTGGAAGCCCCACACTTCGAACTCGACCTGCCCATCAGCGCTTAGCACCAAACGCTATGGAAGGCATGTCAAAATAATTTGAGATCAAAACGCCATTACTCATGGCAAATCTTCGGAGACTTCTATACTCGATCTCATCGGTCATCGCCTCTGGCAGTGACATGGCTCTATGACGGGATACGCTATGGAATGGCTGGGGCAGCACTTTTTTACCGACCTTCCAGACAGTGGGCATTTATTACTCAATTGCAGTCATAACCCCTTTCTGGTGCTACTGGCGTACCTGGTCGCCTGCGCGGCGGGCTTCGGTACGCTGGACATGGCCGAACGTGTGGGCCATGTCGAAGACCCCACCGCCCGCCGCCATTGGCGCTGGCTGGGCGCGGGTTGCCTGGCAGGCGGAATCTGGTCGACCCATTTCATCAGCATGCTGGCGTTCCAGGCCCCCATCGCCATTCACTACGAATTGATCATGACGTTCGCCTCGCTGCTGATCGCCCTGATCGCGTCGCTGCTCGCCATGCAGACCCTCAGTCATACCCACCTGCGTTTTCATCAGTACCTGATGGCTTCGGTGTGGATGGGACTGGGTATCGCGCTGATGCACTACGTGGGCATGTCGGCCATGCGCTCCCAGGCCCAGGTGTACTTCGAAACACGGCTGTTCCTGGCCTCGGTGGCGATTGCCATTGGCGCCAGCCTGGCGGCATTGTTGCTGTCCAGCTACCTGCGCAACGGAGCCGGCGTGTTTCACCAGTTGCTCAAATACGCCGCCAGCCTGGTGCTGGGAGCCGGAATCCTGAGCATGCATTTCACCGGCATGGCGGCCATGCAAATGCTGGTGCCCGGTGGCGCGGATCTTTCATTGCCGGTGGATGGCAGCCCGATTCAACTGGGGTTGTCGGTGGCGGTAATTACCTTGCTGGTGATCGGCAGTAGTGTCAGCGCAGCCCTGGCAGATAAAAAGCTGCAGCACAAAGAGCGGGACCTGCGCCGGGTCAATGCGCTGCTCAGCGAACTCGACCAGGCCCGCGCCTCACTGCAACAAGTGGCCCACTTCGATGCGCTGACCAGCCTGCTCAACCGCCGTGGTTTCAATCAGATCTTCGCGGAAAAGGTTGCGGAAAAAACCCGAAGCCAAGGCATGCTGGCGGTAATCTTTCTCGACATTGATCACTTCAAGCGCATCAATGACAGCCTTGGCCACGATGCGGGCGACCAGTTGCTCACGGTGCTGGCCGGGCATATCAAGGGCTCGATACGCAGCCATGAAGATGTAGTGGCACGCTTTGGCGGCGATGAATTCTGCATTCTGATCACTATTCATCACCGCGACGAAGCCCGGCAGATGGCCCAGCGCATCATGCAGAAGATGAAAGAGCCCATCGAGCTGGCTGGCCGGCGCATGGTGATGACCACCAGCATCGGCATCAGCCTGTTTCCCGAGGACGGCCACACCTGCGAAGAGCTGCTGAAAACTGCCGACCTGGCGCTGTACCAATCCAAGGACGCCGGGCGCAACAGCTTGCACTTCTTCAGCTCCAACCTGAAAACACGCGCGTTCCTTGAGCTGCAACTGGAGGAGGAACTGCGCGCCGCCTTGCGTACGCGCAACCAGCTGGTGCTGTTTTATCAGCCGATCTTCGACATGAAGCTGGGCAAGGTCACGCGCCTGGAAGCCCTGGTGCGCTGGCAACACCCCCAGCACGGACTCCTGGCTCCGGACCGCTTTATCGGCATTGCCGAGAACAACGGGCTGATCGCCGAGCTGGACCACTGGGTATTGCGCCAGGCCTGTCACGACCTGAGCCTGTTGTCTGACCGGGGCTACACCGAGTTGATCATGGCGGTAAACTGCTCGGCGTTGAACCTGGCGCGTGACGAACTGGCCGATGAAATCGAAGACGCCCTGCGCTTCGCCGGCATAGGCACCAACCGGCTTGAACTGGAAGTCACTGAAAATGCGCTGATGGGCAACATCAGCAGCACCCTGGCACTGTTGCGGCAAATTCGCGCCCTGGGTGTGTCACTGGCCATCGATGACTTCGGCACTGGCTATTCGTCGCTGGCTTATCTCAAGCGCTTGCCGCTCAACACCTTGAAGATCGACCGCTCGTTTATCCAGGACATTCCCAAATCCACCGCAGACAGTGAAATCGTCCAGGCGGTTATCGGCATGGCCCACACCCTGCACTTGCAGGTGGTTACCGAAGGCGTGGAAACCCAGGCACAGTTCGAGTTGCTGCTCAAGCATGGCTGTGACTACATCCAAGGCTACCTGCTCAGCCCGGCGGTGCCTTTCAATGACATCATCGGCGTGATGCAGGGGATTGCCATGCGCAACCCGCTATACCCGCTCAGCGTGGAGAACAACGACGCTCCACAGCCAAAAGACCCGGCGCCAGGGCGTATCGGCCCGCCGTCTATTGTCAGGCCGATTCGCTGAGACCCAGGCACGGGGAGTGGTGGTGTAATCGCTGCTTCTCTTCACGCCGGGTCATACCTGGAAACAATTGCGCCACTCATTCCTTCGGACCTCAACTGTTCCCGTGACGCTTACGTCACCCTCGGCTGTGACCTTTCTCTACGGCAAGGTGCCATCACGCGTTCAGCGGTTACTCGGCTACACACTTCAGCGCGTGAAAAATACGCACCTTTTTCGTGCGCGCCATTCTTATGCTGCCCTTTCCTGGATCAGGATCCATGGCGAGACCACCACTGCCCATAAGCTTGGATCCCGTTCGACCAGGTCCAATGCCCGCGTCGCAGACACCTCGCCAAGGGTGCCTGCAGCCAGCCAGGCGGCGACTTTGTCACGGTTGTCTTCGGCCATTCCTTCGGCGGCCTCGATCAAATCCAGGCCGGCATCGACCCACAATAGGGCACCCTTGGCAAAGAACGGTTCAAGCTCCTTCCAGGAAATTTCGGCGGTTTCACCGAGCAGCTTGGCATAGAGGGTGCTTGGTTCTTGCGTCATGGGAATTCACCTGAGTAGAAAATCGGCGCAATCATAGCCCCGTCGCTCAGGCAGAAAAACCCAGTAGCAAATGAAGTAGCGATTGAAACTGCCAGGAAAGCCAAGGAATGCCTTGAAAGCTGTTAGCAGCCCGGCGCAATTCTGTCTTTTTCTTTCACTTAAGCGACATACCCAGGTTTTGCCCCCAGCTGCCAGCTTTTCAAGCGATCAACCGGCGCTCTACACTGTACCGGTACAGTTGCCAGGGCAATGCCGGGGGGATATCCGCGATATCTGATCCGGTTCTGCAGCTCACAAGGCCGCTAGAACTATAAAAAATACAACAGTAAGAGTGGAGCACTATGAATAAGGCTACTAAGCAGATTTCCAAACTGTTTGCCGCTATGGTCCTGGCTGGGGTTGCCGGCCATTCGTTCGCAGCCGACACCATCAAGATCGGCATCGCCGGTCCCAAGACCGGTCCGGTGACGCAATACGGCGACATGCAATTCATGGGTGCCAAGCAAGCCATCAAAGACATCAACGCCAAGGGCGGCGTAGACGGCAAGATGCTTGAGGCCAAGGAATACGACGACGCTTGCGATCCAAAACAAGCCGTGGCCGTTGCCAACAAAGTGGTCAATGATGGCGTCAAGTTCGTCGTCGGCCACCTCTGCTCCAGCTCCACTCAGCCAGCATCGGATATCTATGAAGACGAAGGCGTCATCATGATCACCCCCGCTGCCACCAGCCCTGAAATCACTTCCCGTGGCTACAAGCTGATTTTCCGCACCATCGGCCTGGACAGCGCGCAAGGCCCAGCGGCGGGCAACTACATCGCCGACCACGTGAAACCGAAAATCGTTGCCGTGCTGCACGACAAGCAGCAATACGGTGAAGGTATCGCCAGCGCCGTGAAGAAGACCCTTGAAGAAAAAGGCACCAAGGTTGCCGTCTTCGAAGGCCTGAACGCCGGTGACAAAGACTTCTCCTCGATCATCCAGAAACTCAAGCAAGCCAACGTCGACTTCGTCTACTACGGCGGTTACCACCCTGAGCTGGGCCTGATCCTGCGCCAAGCCAAGGAAAAAGGCCTGAACGCCAAGTTCATGGGCCCAGAGGGCGTGGGTAACGACTCTATCTCGCAAATCGCCCAGGGCGCTTCCGAAGGTCTGCTGGTGACCCTGCCGAAGTCCTTCGACACCGACCCTGCCAACAAAGCCATCGTCGAAGAGTTCGCCAAGAACAAGCAGGACCCAACCGGTCCGTTCGTGTTCCCGGCCTACTCGGCGGTTGAAGTGATCGCCGGCGGTATCGCTGCCGCGAAGAGCGAAGACACCGCCAAAGTGGCCGAGGCCATCCACGCGGGTACCTTCAAGACCCCTACCGGCGACCTGAGCTTCGACGCCAAGGGCGACCTGAAGGACTTCAAGTTCGTGGTCTACGAATGGCACTTCGGTAAACCAAAAACCGAAGTTTCCCCTCAGTAAGCCAGGCGTTACTGGTCAACAAGCCCACTGTGCAAGCAGTGGGCTTTGTTTTACGAGGTTTATGGGCCATGTCACCCGCGATCCGGGCGCTGGCTCACCTGAAAATCTTAAAACCGTCACCAGCGGTTCGCTGGCAAACGCTTTGTGCAACCTGGTCACAGAACAGGGCACCGAGCCGGAAATGACTCCACCAGTGAAATGCGTATCGGGTTTTTAGGAGCGCTGTAATGCCTGAGATCTATCATTTTTTCCAACAGTTGGTTAATGGCCTGACCATTGGCAGCACCTATGCCTTGATAGCCATTGGCTACACAATGGTTTACGGCATCATTGGAATGATCAACTTCGCCCATGGCGAGGTGTACATGATTGGTTCCTACGTGGCCTTTATCGCCCTTGCCGGGCTGGCCATGATGGGGATCCACTCCCTGCCGCTATTGATGACCGCTGCGTTCCTGGCGTCGATCATCGTGACCAGTGCCTATGGCTACAGCATCGAGCGGGTTGCCTACCGTCCCCTGCGGGGCAGCAACCGTTTGATCCCGCTGATTTCCGCGATCGGCATGTCGATTTTCCTGCAGAACACCGTATTGCTGTCCCAGGACTCCAAGGACAAGTCCATTCCCAACCTGATTCCGGGGAGCATCTCCTTCGGCCCGGGTGGCGCACAAGAAGTGCTGATTTCGTACATGCAGATTCTGGTTTTCGTGGTCACCCTGGTGGCCATGCTGGGCCTGACGCTGTTCATCTCCCGCTCCCGTCTGGGGCGCGCCTGCCGGGCCTGCGCCGAAGACATCAAGATGGCCAACCTGCTGGGCATCAACACCAACAACATCATCGCCCTGACCTTCGTCATTGGTGCTGCGCTGGCGGCCGTGGCGGCCGTGTTGCTGAGCATGCAATACGGCGTGATCAACCCCAACGCCGGTTTCCTGGTGGGCCTCAAGGCCTTTACCGCAGCGGTATTGGGCGGCATCGGCAGCATTCCGGGCGCCATGCTCGGCGGGCTGGTGCTGGGAGTGGCCGAAGCCTTTGGCGCCGATATCTTCGGTGACCAGTACAAGGACGTCGTCGCGTTCGGCCTGTTGGTTCTGGTGTTGTTGTTCCGTCCGACCGGCATCCTGGGCCGTCCGGAGGTTGAGAAAGTATGAGCAGATATCTTAAATCGGCGTTTTTCAGCGCCTTGCTGGTGTGGGCCGTGGCCTTCCCGGTACTCGGCCTCAAGCTGAGCATTGTCGGCATCAACCTGGAGGTGCACGGCACCGGGCCTGTGACCCTGACCGTCATCGCCCTGTGTTCGGTGCTGATGTTCCTGCGTGTACTGTTCACCCAGCAGGTGGGTGCCTTGTTCAAGGGCAACCGTGGCCCGTTGGTGTCGCCCAAGGTCAGCCAATTTCTGACCCTGCCGCGCACCCAGCGCTACATCATCATCGGGTTGATCATCGCGGCGCTGATCTGGCCGTTCTTCGGCTCGCGCGGCGCGGTCGACATTGCCACGCTGATCCTGATCTACGTGTTGCTGGGCCTGGGCCTGAACATCGTGGTGGGCCTGGCAGGCTTGCTCGACCTGGGTTATGTGGGCTTCTACGCCGTGGGTGCCTATACCTACGCGCTGCTCTCGCATTACCTGGGCTGGAGCTTCTGGATCTGCCTGCCATTGGCGGGTATGGCGGCGGCCACGTTCGGCTTCCTGCTGGGCTTCCCGGTGCTGCGCCTGCGCGGTGACTACCTGGCCATCGTGACCCTGGGCTTCGGCGAAATCATTCGCCTGTTCCTGCGTAACCTCACCGATATCACCGGTGGCCCCAACGGTATCAGCAGCATTCCCAAGCCGACGTTCTTCGGGCTGTCGTTCGACCGCACCGCCGCCGAAGGCATGCAGACCTTCCACGAGTACTTCGGGATTGCCTACAACCCGGTGAGCAAAGTGGTGTTCCTGTACCTGGTCGCGCTGTTGCTGGCATTGGCGGCCTTGTTCGTGATCAACCGCCTGCTGCGCATGCCCATCGGCCGTGCGTGGGAAGCACTACGCGAAGATGAAATCGCCTGCCGTGCCCTGGGCCTGAACCCAACCATCATCAAGCTTTCCGCATTCACCCTGGGCGCTGCATTCGCCGGTTTTGCCGGCAGCTTCTTCGCCGCTCGCCAAGGCCTGGTGACGCCGGAATCGTTCACCTTTATCGAGTCGGCGATCATTCTCGCCATCGTGGTATTGGGTGGCATGGGCTCGCAACTGGGCGTGATCCTGGCGGCCATCGTGATGATCCTGCTGCCGGAAATGATGCGTGAGTTCAGCGAATACCGCATGTTGATGTTCGGCGCCATGATGGTGCTGATGATGATCTGGCGCCCTCAAGGCCTGCTGCCCATGCAACGTCCACACATGGAGCTGCGCAAATGAGCCGCGAGATCCTGAAAGTCAAAAACCTGAGCATGCGCTTCGGCGGTTTGCTGGCGGTCAATGGCGTGGCCCTGACCGTCAAAGAGAAACAAGTGGTAGCGCTGATCGGACCCAACGGCGCCGGCAAGACCACGGTGTTCAACTGCCTCACCGGTTTCTACAAGCCGAGCGGTGGCAGCATCCTGCTGGACGGCCAACCCATACAGGGCCTGGCCGGCCACGAAATCGCCCGCAAAGGCGTGGTGCGTACCTTCCAGAACGTGCGGTTGTTCAAGGACATGACGGCGGTCGAGAACCTGTTGATCGCCCAGCACCGTCACTTGAACACCAACTTCTTCGCTGGCCTGTTCAAGACCCCGGCGTTCCGCAAGAGCGAACGCGAGGCCATGGAATACGCGGCGTACTGGCTGGACAAGGTCAACCTGACCGAGTTCGCCAACCGCCCGGCAGGCACCCTCGCCTACGGCCAGCAACGTCGCCTGGAAATCGCCCGCTGCATGATGACCCGCCCGCGCATCCTGATGCTCGACGAACCTGCCGCGGGCCTGAACCCCAAGGAAACCGAAGACCTCAAGGCGCTGATCAGTGTGCTGCGTGAGGAAAACAACGCCACGGTGCTGTTGATCGAACACGACATGAAACTGGTCATGAGCATCTCCGACCATATCGTGGTGATCAACCAGGGCACGCCGCTGGCCAACGGGACGCCGGAGCAGATCCGCGACAATCCTGAAGTGATCAAAGCCTACTTGGGGGAAGCGTAAAATGCTGCAATTCGAAAACGTTTCCACTTTCTACGGCAAGATCCAGGCCCTGCACAGCGTCAATGTGGAAGTGCGCCAGGGTGAGATTGTCACCCTGATCGGCGCCAACGGTGCCGGCAAATCGACCTTGCTGATGACCTTGTGCGGTTCGCCGCAAGCCTACAGTGGCAGCATCCGCTACATGGGTGAAGAACTGGTGGGCAAGCACTCCGCCGAGATCATGCGCAAGAGCATTGCGGTGGTACCGGAAGGCCGTCGAGTGTTTTCGCGCCTGACCGTGGAAGAGAACCTGGCCATGGGTGGGTTCTTTACCGACAAGGGCGATTACCAGGAACAAATGGACAAGGTGCTGCACCTGTTCCCCCGCCTCAAGGAACGCTTCAGCCAGCGCGGCGGCACCATGTCCGGCGGCGAGCAGCAAATGCTTGCCATCGGCCGGGCGCTGATGAGCAAGCCCAAGCTTTTGCTCCTGGACGAGCCTTCCCTGGGCCTGGCACCGATCATCATCCAGCAGATCTTCGACATCATCGAACAACTGCGCAAGGACGGTGTGACGGTGTTTTTGGTGGAGCAGAACGCCAACCAGGCGCTGAAAATCGCTGACCGTGCCTATGTGCTGGAGAATGGCCGGGTGGTGATGCAGGGTACGGGTGAGCAATTGCTGACCGATCCGAAGGTGCGGGAGGCGTACCTCGGCGGCTAAGAAAGAGTGAGTTCTAAGTAGGAGCTCGCTTGTGTGGGAGCTGGCTTGCCTGCGATAGCATCACCCCGGTGTATCTGAAAAACCGAGGCGTTTGCATCGCGGGCAAGCCCGACTCCCACATTTGCTTTGTATAAGTCATTAAACAGGTGTTGTTTGCAGTTTTTTTCGATGGCTTTGTAACGAATTCCCTCCCCCTTTCTCTAGTGGTGCATGCAGGCAATCAAGCCTGCGCATTCAACCACTGCTGGAGACACACCATGACCACCAAACTGTCCGCCGCCACCCTCGTTCTGGCCCTTGGTTCTGCCCTGAGCCTGTCCGCCCTGACCACCACCGCCCACGCGGCCGACGACATGCAGAAATGCTTCGGCGTGGCTGAAGCCGGCAAGAATGACTGCGCCGCGGGCGCCGGTACGTCGTGCGCTGGCACCTCCAAAACCAAAGACCAGGCCAATGCCTGGAAGCTGGTACCCGCCGGCACTTGCACCAAGACCCCAAGCACCACCTCGCCGACCGGTTTTGGCCAGGAAGCGGCCTTCACCGCCAAATCCTGAACCCCGCGCAGCCTGAGTACTGATGATGACGCCTACAGCCCAACACGCGGTCTCACCGGCTCAGGTGCCCGGCCTCCCCTATCGGGCCGGGCTGGGGCTCAAGACCGAGCACTTCAGCGAGGTTCTCGAGACCCGCCCCGACATCGGTTTTTTCGAAGTACACGCCGAAAACTACATGGTGGCCGGCGGCCCGTTTCATCACTACCTGGGGTTGATTCGTGCGCAGTACCCCCTGTCACTGCACGGCGTCGGCCTGTCCATCGGCGGCGAAGCCCCCTTGGATCGCGAGCACCTGGCACGCCTGGCCACGCTGATCGAACGCTATCAACCCCAGTCTTTTTCCGAACACCTGGCCTGGTCCAGCCACGGCCCGGTGTTTCTCAACGACTTGCTGCCCCTGGCCTACGACGCCTGCACCCTGGAGCGGGTATGCGAACACGTGGATCAGGTACAGAGCACGCTCAAGCGGCCGATGCTGTTGGAAAACCCCTCCACTTACCTGCAGTTCCAGCGCTCTACCCTGGACGAAACCGACTTCATCAGCCAGATAGTCCGCCGTACTGGTTGCGGCCTGCTGCTCGACGTCAACAACGTCTACGTGTCCTGCATCAATCATCAGCGCGACCCGCTGACCTACATCGATGCCTTGCCATTGCACGCAGTGGGTGAGATTCATCTGGCCGGTTTTGCCGAAGACATCGACAGCCTGGGCGACCGCCTGCTGATTGATGACCACGGCGCGCCGATCGATAACGCCGTGTGGCAGCTTTACGCACAGGTACTGGCGCGGACCGGAGCGGTGGCGACGCTGATCGAGCGGGATAACCAGGTGCCCGCGTTCAGCGTGTTGCAAGCAGAGGCCCGGCAGGCCGAATGGTATTTGTCGCAGGTGGCCCGATGAGCATTCAGCAAACATTCGCCGAGGCTTTACTGGCCCCGCAAGCAACCTGCCCCGAGGGCGTGTTCAGCAGCAACGGTGCTGAACCGGCGAGCCGCTTTGCGGTGTATCGAAACAATGTCCATAGCGCTTTGATCAATGCTTTGGCAGCCGCCTACCCGGTGGCGCGGCAACTGGTCGGCGATGAGTTTTTCCGCGCCATGGCCGGCCTGTATGCCCAGGCCCACCCGCCCACCAGCCCCTTGATCAATGAGTACGGCGGCACGTTCGCTGACTTTATCCAGGGTTTCGAACCAGCCTGGAGCGTGCCCTACCTGGCCGATGTCGCCCGGCTGGAACGCTTGAGGGTCCGCGCTTATCACGCGGCGGATTGCCAGGTTCTGGATCAGCACAGCGTACTTCGGCAACTGCAAGGTTGCGTACAACTGGGGCAACTGCGTGTAGGACTGCATCCGTCACTTGCCACGCTGGAATCGTCCTACGCGGTGGTATCGGTTTGGGCGGCGCACCAGGCCGACGGGGCCATCGCCAGCTTGAACCCCTGGCATGCCCAAGGCGGGCTGGTCTTGCGCCAAGGGTTGGTGGTCAAGGTATTCGCCATCGACCGCGGGTCTGTGACCTTTATCAACCGACTCAACCAAGGCGCAGGGCTGGAAATGGCCATAGCTGATGCCCTGAAAGCCTCTGACGAATTCGACTTGCACCTATGTCTCACGCTGTTGATCAGCCACGACGCCATCACCCATTTGCATCTGCAACCAGAGGTATCGCCATGAACTTTCCCGCTCCCTGCCTGGTAAAACGAACCGTCGCACTGTTTGAAAAAATCCCCTACAGCCTGATCGCCTTTATCGCGCGCTTCTCCATTGCGGCGGTGTTCTGGAAGTCTGGCCAGACCAAGGTCGAAGGCTTTGCCATTGACCTGATCAGCGGCACCTTCCAATGGGGTGAGCCCAAACTCGCCGCCTCGACGCTCTTTTTGTTTCGCAGCGAATACCAATTACCTCTGCTGTCGCCAGAGGTGGCCGCGCACCTGGCAACCTTTGCCGAGCACTTTTTTCCGGTATTGATTCTGCTGGGGTTCGCCACGCGCTTCTCGGCCCTGGCCTTGATAGGCATGACCTTGACCATCCAGCTGTTCGTCTACCCTGACGCCTACCCCACTCACGGCACCTGGCTTGCGCTGTTATTGTTGTTGCTTGCCAAAGGCCCGGGCTGCCTGTCCATCGACTACCTGATTGCCCGTCGTTATCGCTGAAGCCGATCCAGCGCTTCGCCGCTGCGCTTGAACCAGTCCACCAGGTAGTCGGCCAACACCTGGGTACGCCGAGGCAAACCGCCCTGGTAGGGATGCACCAAGTACATCGGCATGCTGCGTGTCTGATAATCGCGCAGCAGCCAGCGCAATCGGCCGTCAGCCAGCTCCGTGGGTAGAACGTAGGACGGCAGGCGGGCAATACCGGCGCCGACCAACGCTGCTTTTTTCAACAGGTTGTAGTGGTTGGAGGCGAAGGTGCCGCTCACCTTTACCCGCAGCAATTCGTGTTGCTGGTGGTACAACCACTCCTCGCGGCCACTGTAATGACTGTTGAGCAAACAGCTGTGCGCCGCCAGGTCCGCTGGGGTCTGCGGCTCGCCATGCTGTTCCAGATAAGCCGGGCTGGCGCAGGTCATCTCATGCCAGGCCAGCAAAGGTTTAGCCACCAAGCGTTCATGTTCGATGGCGCCCGACCGTACCCCCAAGTCAAAACCATCCCGTGCCAAGTCTCGGTAGTTGTTATTGAGCTCCAGCTCGATCTGCACCTGCGGGTATTGCTTGGAGAACTCCATCAGCAAGCCATCGAAGAAGGTTTCACCCAACGACACTGGAACGGTCATACGCACAGGGCCAGCCAAATCATCTTTGAGCCGCGCCAATGCCTGGCGGGCGCGTTCCACCTGCACCACCAATGCTTGTGCCTGGGGCAGCAACGCCGCGCCGGCAGCAGTCAGGCTCAGCTTGCGCGTGGTGCGGTGCAGCAAAACCACGGCAAACTGCGCTTCCAACTGGCTGATGCGCTTGGACAACTGCCCTTTGCTGCAGCCCAATTGTGCGGCCGCCACGGTGAAACTGCCGGCTTCGATCAGCACGGCGAACGCCGCCAGGTCATCCATTTCGCTCATGGACTGTTTCCATTTGAAAACCAAAGGTTGCCTATTAGCACGTTTATCCAATTAAAAAGCCACACTAGACTGAACGCAAATCCCAACCCCTGTAGGAGCGAGCTTGCTCGCGAAGAACGTCAACGATCACGCGGTAAGCCTGACTACACGCCGGCGACCTTGAGTTTTTCGCGAGCACGCTTGCCCCTGCAGGAAATCAGCCCCAGAGGAACAGCACGATGAAAATCCTATTGATCGGTGCCAGCGGCACCATCGGTTCAGCGGTCAAGGCGGAACTGGCCCAGCGCCACGAAGTGATCAGCATCGGCCGCACCAGCGGTGACTTCCAGGTGGATATCAGCGATAGCGCCTCGATCCGTAAGCTGTTCGAGCAGACCGGTAAGTTCGACGCCCTGATCTGCGCGGCAGGCAGCGTCAACTTCGTGCCCCTGGCAGACATGAACGACAGCGATTTCGAACTGGGCCTGCGTGACAAGCTGATGGGCCAGGTCAACCTGCTGTTGATCGGCCGTGAGTACGCCAACGACGGTGCTTCGTTCACGTTCACCAGCGGCATCCTGAACCGTGATCCGATCCGTACCGGCGCTTCGGCGGCCTTGGTCAACGGTGCTCTGGACGCCTTCGTCAAAGCGGCGGCCATTGAATTGCCTCGCGGCCTGCGTATCAACTCGGTCAGCCCGACGGTACTACTGGAAGCCATGGGCAGCTATGCCCCTTATTTCCGTGGCTACAAACCTGCCCCCGCCGCCGATGTAGCGCTGGCTTACGCCAAAAGCGTCGAGGGCCTACAAACTGGTCAGACCTTTATCGTGGGGTGAGGGTGAGTGCTGTAAGAAACGCCTGAAGCTGGCAAGCGGGCTTGTGATGCACGGCCAGCCTGCGTAACGTGGCGGCACTTGCCTGGAGACCCGATAATGCGCGCCGCCCGTACCCTCGTCCTGTTTGCCTTGCTTCCTGTATTCGCCGCCTGCCAATTGTTCGAAAGCGAGCCGGCCAAGCCATCGACTGTCGGGCTGACCCGTATGCAGGGTGAGTTGACCGCGGTGGACGGCAAACTGCTGTTCCAGCCGTGCGGCGACCAGCGTAGCTACGTGGTCAACGACACCGGCGGCACCAGCGTCCTGCAGGAAGCCGCCTCGCTGGCCGGCCAGCAGGGCAAGCTGTTTGCCGACCTGCGCGGCAAGTTTTCCGGGGTCGCCAGCGGCACCCAGGGTTCAGTGGACCTGCAACAGCTGTATCGCGTCGAACGCTCGACTTCAGCGTGCTCCGACCCGGACTTCAAGCGCATGATCCTGCGGGCCAACGGCCATAAACCCGCCTGGGCAATGAATGTCACGGCCAAGGGTATGGTGCTGGAACGCGAAGGCCATCCACCGTTGGCAGTACCCTACGTCGAGGAACAACTGGGCGACGGCCGCTTCAATCTGATGACTGAAGCCAACAACCAGCACATCGAACTGTGGGTGGCGCCCCAGCGCTGCGTCGACAGTGTGAGCGGCAGCCTGCAACACATGAGCGCCGAGTTGCGCGTGAACGGCCAGGTGCAGCGTGGTTGCGCAGCATTCGGCGGCTCGCGGGACGACTGATTAGGCCCTGTGCTGTTTTAACCTGACGGAAACTTGCCATTGGGGCTTATAATCGCCGGTTTGCAAAACAGCCGGCCTCCTTGCCCGCCGCCTACCGGATCCTGTCATGTTACGAATCACCGAACTCAAGCTGCCCATCGACCATCCCGAAGAAGACCTGCGCACGGCCATCGTGCAGCGCCTGGGCATCGCCAGTGATGACCTGCTCGATTTCACCCTGTTCAAACGCAGCTACGATGCGCGTAAAAAGACCTCTGAGCTGTGCTTCATCTACACCGTCGACCTGAACGCGAAGGGTGAAGCCGCCTTGCTGCTCAAGTTTGCCGACGACCGCAACGTCAACCCGGCACCGGATGTCAGCTACAAGGTGGTGGGCCAGGCGCCGGAAGGCCTGGCTGAGCGGCCAATCGTGGTGGGCTTCGGTCCCTGCGGGATTTTCGCCGGGCTGCTGCTGGCACAGATGGGCTTCAAGCCGATCATCCTCGAGCGCGGCAAGGAAGTGCGCCAACGCACCAAGGACACCTGGGGCCTGTGGCGCAAAAGCGTGCTCAACCCCGAGTCCAACGTGCAATTCGGTGAAGGCGGCGCAGGCACCTTCTCCGACGGCAAGCTGTACAGCCAGATCAAGGACCCGAAATTCCACGGTCGCAAAGTGCTGCACGAGTTCGTCAAGGCCGGCGCGCCGGAAGAAATTCTCTACGTCAGCAAGCCCCACATCGGCACCTTCCGCCTGACCGGCGTGGTGGAAAACATGCGCGAGCAGATCATCGCCCTGGGCGGTGAAGTGCGCTTCGAGCAGCGGGTCACCGACGTGTTGATCGAAGACGGCCAGTTGAACGGCGTGGTCATCGACGGCGGCGAGCAGATCCTCTCCAAGCACGTGATTCTTGCCCTGGGCCACAGCGCCCGGGACACCTTCCGCATGCTCCACGACCGTGGCGTGTACATGGAAGCCAAGCCGTTCTCGGTGGGTTTCCGTATCGAACACCCACAGTCGCTGATCGACGCCGCACGCCTGGGTAAATACGCCGGCCACCCGAAGCTGGGTGCTGCGGACTACAAGCTGGTGCACCACGCCAAGAACGGCCGTTCGGTCTACAGCTTCTGCATGTGCCCCGGCGGCACTGTCGTGGCTGCGACCTCGGAGCCCCATCGCGTCGTGACCAACGGCATGAGCCAATACTCACGTAACGAGCGCAATGCCAACTCTGGCATCGTGGTAGGGATTACCCCCGAGGTGGATTACCCGGGTGGCCCGCTGGCCGGTATCGAGTTGCAGGAGCGCCTGGAGTCCCACGCCTACATCCTCGGCGGCAGCAACTACGAGGCCCCGGCGCAACTGGTAGGTGACTTCATCGCCGGAAAACCCTCCACCGCGCTGGGCAGTGTGGAGCCGTCCTACAAACCCGGCGTGTCGCTGGGTGACCTGGCCCTGGCCCTGCCGGATTTCGCCATCGAAGCCATCCGCGAAGCCTTGCCGGCGTTCGAGAAGCAGATCAAAGGCTACTCGCTGCACGATGCGGTGCTGACCGGCATCGAGACCCGCACCTCGTCACCACTGCGCATTACCCGCAACGAGTCGATGCAGAGCCTGAACGTCAAAGGCTTGTTCCCGGCCGGAGAAGGCGCGGGGTATGCCGGTGGGATTCTCTCGGCGGGTGTCGACGGGATTCGGATCGCCGAGGCGTTGGCGCGGGATATGCTCGGCATCCACGGTTGAAGCTTCGAGTTGTAAGCTTCAAGCCACAAGCTAAAAACAGGTATGCATCCTGCTTTTCTTGTAGCTTGGAGCTTACAACTTGGCGCTGCTTGTCAGATATTAGCGCGCAGGATGTTATCGGGTAGCGCCTCACCGCGTTCGACACTCGCCGCAACCGCCGCGATCAACCCTTCCAGCTCATAGCCCTGCCCCGCCAGCCACGCTTGATCGTAATAGGTCGTGGCATAGCGCTCACCACCATCGCACAAGATCGCAACGATCGACCCCGACTCCCCCGCCGCTTTCATCTGTTGCGCCGCCATCAGCGCACCGATCAGGTTGGTCCCGCTGGACCCGCCAACCCGTCGTCCCAAATGCTCAGCCAGGTAATGCATGGCCGCCAGGGACAATGCATCCGGTACCTTGACCATGGCGTCAATCACCGCCGGCAGAAACGAGGCCTCCACCCGTGGGCGACCAATCCCTTCAATCCGTGAGCCACAGTCCAGGCGCAGGCTGGCGTCACCACTCTGGTAGAAGTCGAAGAACACCGAGCGTTCGGCATCGGCACACAACACCCGGGTGCAATGCTGGCGATAACGCACATAGCGGCCCAGGGTCGCGGTGGTGCCGCCGGTGCCAGGGCTGGAAATCAACCAACTCGGCTCCGGGTGCTGTTCAAAGCGCATCTGCTGGAAGATCGATTCGGCGATGTTGTTGTTCGCCCGCCAGTCGGTGGCACGTTCGGCGTAAGTGAACTGGTCCATGAAGTGACCACCGCTTTCCTGGGCCAGGCGTTCGGATTCGGCGTAGATCTGCGTCGGGTCCTGGACCAGATGGCTCTTGCCACCATAGAAGGCAATCTGGGCGATCTTCTCTTGGGACGTGGTAGCGGGCATGACGGCAATGAACGGCAAGCCGAGCAAGCGCGCGAAGTAGGCTTCCGAGATCGCGGTGGAGCCGCTGGACGCTTCAATAACGGGGGCGCCAGGCTTGAGCCAACCATTGCACAGCGCATACAGGAACAACGAGCGCGCCAGCCGGTGTTTCAGGCTGCCGGTGGGGTGGCTGGACTCATCCTTGAAGTACAACTCGATGCCTGGCAAACCCGGTAATGGCAGCGGGATCAGGTGGGTATCGGCGCTCCGCTGGAAGTCCGCTTCAATGATACGAATGGCTTCGCGGGCCCAGGTACGGTGGTCGCTCATGGTGGCTTCTCTAAAGGTTTTCAGCGGTGATCTTAGGATGTTTCCCACGCTTCACACAGATACAGTGACGACGCAATTGGACACACAATTGCTAGTCTTTAACCCACCGATGTTCCGGCCAACCACTTATAACAAATAAGAATATAACTTTTGTTTTAACAACTAACGGTACGGGTTAGGGTACCCACCTATTGAACCTGGATTGGAGAGCATCCCTTGCCTCTGCGTAGCACTTTCACCCGTTTCTTCCAGCTGGAAGCCGCCAGTGGTCTGTTGTTGATCGCCGCTGCCGCTTTGGCGCTGATTATCAACAACTCACCGTTGTCGCACCTGTACAACGCCTTTCTCGACACGCCGGTGGTGGCTCAGGTTGGCGCTTTGAAAATCGCCAAGCCGGCGCTGCTTTGGATCAACGATGGCCTGATGGCCCTGTTTTTCCTGCTGATCGGCCTGGAGGTCAAGCGTGAGCTGCTGGATGGTCACCTGTCCAAGCCTTCGCAAGTGGTGCTGCCTGGCGCAGCGGCCATCGGCGGCATGGTTGTGCCGGCGCTGATCTACTGGGCGCTTAACAAGGACAACCCGGCCGCCCTGGCCGGCTGGGCGATCCCCATGGCCACCGACATTGCCTTTGCGCTGGGCGTTCTGGCCCTGCTGGGCAAGCGCGTACCAGTGTCGCTGAAGCTGTTCCTGATGACCCTGGCGATCATTGATGACCTTGGCGCCATCATCGTCATTGCCTTGTTCTATTCCGCTGACTTGTCCACGGCATCCCTGGCGGGCGCGGGGGCGTGCTTGATTGCGCTGATTGCGATGAACCGCCTGGGCGTGATCAAGCTGGGGCCGTATATGATCATCGGCCTGATCCTGTGGGTGTGCGTGCTCAAGAGCGGTGTGCATGCGACCTTGGCGGGTGTAACCCTGGCGTTCTGCATTCCACTGCGCACCAAGAATGCCGAAACCTCACCGCTGCTGAGCCTGGAACACGCCCTGCACCCCTGGGTGGCCTACGCCATCCTGCCGCTGTTCGCGTTCGCCAATGCCGGTGTGTCACTCACCGGTGTCAGCCTGGAGAGCTTCACCCACTCCGTGCCCATGGGCATCGCCGCGGGCCTGTTGATCGGCAAGACAGTCGGTGTGTTCGGCCTCACCTGGCTGGCGATCAAGACCGGCATCGCCTCACTGCCCAGCGGCGCCAATTGGGGCCAGGTACTGGGCGTGGCGATCCTGTGCGGGATCGGCTTCACCATGAGCCTGTTTGTCGGCTCCCTGGCGTTTGTGCCGGGCGCCAGTGAGTTTGCCGGTGAAGATCGCATGGGGATTCTGACCGGGTCGATCCTGGCGGCCTTCATCGGGTATGCGGTGACGGCGATGGCAAGTCGCAAGAAAGCGGCCGTTGAATGATTGAAGTCAGTCAGTTGTAGGAGCGAGCTTGCTTGCGAAAAACTTAGAGGCGCCGCGTTCATTCATTGAGCACGCGTTATCGTTAACGTTTTTCGCGAGCAAGCTCGCTCCTACAAAAAAAACCCCCAACCGGTCACCCGGTTGGGGGTTTTTCTTCGCCTGTAGCTCAAGGCTTAGCGAGTAACGCGGCTGGTACCGTCGACGGTCATGATGCGTACGCGGTCACCAATGCGGAAGATTTCATTTTCCTGCACGGCTTGTACGTAGGCACGCATGCTGCCGTCGTCTTCGCGCACGGTGATTTCCACACCCTGGGTACGGGTCAGGCCTTCTTCGGTGGCCGAGCCCAGCAGGCCGCCCGCAACTGCGCCGATCACAGCAGTAACGATGCTGCCACGGCCGCCACCGATGGCGCTGCCGCCAACGCCGCCGATGACTGCGCCCGCGGCGCCGCCGATTGGGGTCTTGGTGCCTTCGATCTTCACCGGACGCAGGGATTCGATGGTGCCCATGCGAACGGTCTGTACACGACGCGCCTCATCACGAGAGTACGAGTCGCCGGTCAGACTCGAGGCGCAGCCACCCAACAGCAACGACAGGGTGGTAAAGCAGGCAACTAGTAAAACGGACTTACGCATAGCATCAACTCCAAAGGACAGGTATTCATTAAACGCTGTGGCTTGGCGCGTGTCACGGCGCACCAGGCAGAAACTTGCTTTCATTCAGCCTGAGTACAGACTGCCAGCACCAGAGAACTCGACGAACGGTAACCAAGCCAGGGTACGGAACGATGCCATAACCGGCTCGATCAGTGTAGCCGCACAGCCGAAAGCGTCCGAAGTCTCTTGAACAGAGACTTCGACGCAACGGTGTTGATTCAGGTGGGATGACGAAAGGTGACGCTCAGGGCGCCAGGCGCTCGCGGCACCATTGGCCGTCTTGCAAGCGGTAGTTGAGGCGATCATGCAGGCGGCTGGCGCGGCCTTGCCAGAACTCGATGCGCTCAGGCAGTAAACGGTACCCTCCCCAGTGCTCGGGGCAATCGGGCTGGGTATCGCTGAAACGCTCTTCAGTGGCCTTGAGCAGCGCCTGCAGCTCATCGCGATCACGAATGACTTTGCTCTGCGGAGAGGCCCAGGCACCCAGGCGGCTGCCCAACGGGCGCACCTGATAATAAGCATCCGACTCTTCAGGCGTGACCTTGACCACGCGCCCTTCAATGCGTACCTGGCGCTCCAGGGTTGGCCAGAAGAAGGTCATGGCCGCAAACGGCCGCGCCGCGAGTTGTTCACCCTTGGCGCTCTGATAGTTGGTGAAGAAGGTAAAGCCCTGTGCATCCAGGCCCTTGAGCAGCAGGATGCGGCAGTGCGGGCGACCGTCCTGATCCACTGTCGCCAGCGTCATGGCATTGGCCTCCACTGGCGGCTGTTCGGTTTTCACCGCATCAGCAAACCATTGGTGGAACAACGCAAACGGCTCGTCCGGGGCCTGGGCCTCGCTCAAACCGTCCCGTGTGTAGTCACGGCGCATATCGGCCAGTGCCTGGGTCATGCGGCTTTATCCTTGTGGTTCAACAGCTCAGTTCTTCGCCTGGTCGTTCGAAGCGGGTGCCGCCTTGGCTTTTGCCGTGGCAGGTTTCTTCGCAGCCGGCTTGGCCGCAGCCTTTTTAGCCGCTGGCTTGGCCGCCGCTTTCTTGGCCGTGGCCTTTTTGGCAGGCGCTTTGGCCGCCGGTGCTGGCGCAGGCACATTCTGCACCGCGACCATTTCGGCTACGGGCGGGGTCTTGCCGGAGTTGTACTTGCTCAGCAGTGCCAACATCGTTGTACGCTGAGTGAACATGATTTCCATGCGACGGTTCAGCGCACGCCCCTGATTGCTGTCGTTGGCGGCACGCGGCATAAGGTCGCCCATGCCACGCAGCATCAAGCGATCCTGTTTCAGACCACTCAGGCTGAAAATCGAGGCAATGGACTGCGCACGCTCCTTGCTCAACGCCTGGCTGGCCGGGGCGCTGCCCGTGGCATCAACGTGGCCCAGCACCAGTACGGCGGTCTTCGGGTCAGCTTCGACGGCCTTGGCCACCCGCGTGAACGGGCCCAGGGTCACCGGCAGCAACATGGCCGGACGCTTCGGGTTGTAGGAGCCGTCTACCGGGGCAATCACCACCAGGGTGTTGTCACGGCGCTCCAGTTGCAGGTTGCTGTCCTTAATGGCGGCACGCAGGCGTGGTTCGTATTCGTCCAGCCAGGCTTGGGTAATCTTCGGGTCAGGCATTTGTACATTGGTCACATCGACCTTGGCCAATGGCTTTGGCTTGCTTTCGAACGGCCACCACCAGCGCGGCTCGCTGTCGGTCTTGGCGACGACAGGTGCGGCGTCCGAGGCCGGGGTTGCCGCCTTGAGGTCGGCTTTCAGGTCGGCCTTGGCGTCGGCGGCTTTGTCTTCGGCACTCTTGGTGGAAAACGGCCACCAGCTGTAACCGGTGTCGGCTTTGGCAGCCGGGGCAGCGGCAGCAGCGGTGACAGGCTCAACAGGCTTGGCACCGGCGGCCGGCTTGGCGTCGGGTTTGGCATCCGACTTGGCGTCGGTCTGGGCCACTGGATCCTTGGTCGCGGTTTTGTCAGATCCAAATGACCACCAATGCCCACCTTCGGCATCATTTTGTGGAGTTTGTGCACAACCCGTAATAGTGAGGCACAGCGCCAGTGCCAAAGACTTGTTCGATAACATGAGATATCCACAAAATGAGAAAAAACCAGAGGGTCGCAGGACCCGTTAAACAGACGCTAAAAGAACATTCAAGTTACAACATGTCGTTCAGCATCTTTTTTATACTTGCCTTTGTAACAAAAAATTGTGAAACAGCAAGGGGTTTATAGACAACCGGCCAATATTCCGACCAACTTCTGGGCCCGCGGGTCCATAAGTACGTAGGGACCCAGGGTATTAGTCACAAAACCGAAGGCTACATCATGTTCAGGGTCGGCAAACCCGACTGAGCCCCCTGCCCCGGGATGCCCGAATGCACGAGGTCCGAGGCCGAACGTGGCATTGGGCAACTGCGGTTGATCCAACATGCAGCCCAGGCCGAAGCGGGTTTGGGTCAATAAGGTTTTATCCAGCCCGATACTGTGCTCGCGGGTCAATTGTTCGAGCATGTCGCTTTCCAGCAAACTACCGTCCAACAAACCACTATAAAACCCGGCCAGGCTGCGTGCATTACCGTGGCCATTCGCCGCAGGCTGCTGCATGCGTCGCCATTCAGGCTTATTAGTGCTGGTCAGAATAGACGGTGGATTGGCAAATGCACGGGTAGTCATCGCCGCCGGCTCGCGCATCATTACTTGAAGTAACCGTTGCGCGGTTTCATCCCCCATAGTGCCTTTGCTGCGCGCTATATGAGCGACGCGATAAAACTCTTCATCCGCCAGGCCTACATGGAAGTCCAACCCCAATGGCCGTGCCACCCGCGCCACGATCGACTCCCCCGGCCCGCGCCCGTCGGCGCGACGCAACAGTTCACCAACCAGCCAGCCGTAGGTGATCGCCTCATAGCCGTGGCCCTGGCCCGGTGTCCACCACGGGGCTTCTGCCGCCAGGGTATCGACCATCAATTGCCAGTCGTACAACGCTTCGGTAGGCAGCATTTCGCGGATGGCGGGCAGCCCGGCCTGGTGGCAGAGCAACTGGCGCAGCGTGATCGCGTCCTTGCCAGCAGCGGCAAACTCCGGCCAGTACTCGGCTACCGGCGCATCGAGCTTGAGCTTGCCTTCGGCCACCAGTTGCAGGGCAGTCACTGCCGTGAAGGTCTTGGTGCAGGAGAACAGGTTGACGATGGTATCGCTGTGCCAGGCCTCGGCACCGTCCTTGTCGGCAGTACCGGCCCACAGGTCGACGACGGTTTGCCCGCCGATCTGGATGCACAGCCCGGCACCACGCTCCTGAGGATCATCGAACAGGGCGGCGAAGGCTTCGCGCACCGCTTCGAACTGCAGCTCGTAATGACCCTGAATCTGCACCTAAGTCCCCTCGGAAAACACCATGAAAAGTGGTCGCCATTCTTTCAGCCATTGTAGGTTTTGTGAACCCGTCAACGATGAATCAATGACCGTTTCCAGCGTGTCCACCGGCATGCCCAGCGCCCTGCCCCGCGCCTTTGCCGTCGCGCCCCGGCTTGCCGGCTTCACTTTCACGCATCGCTTGGGTGGCCTTGGCTTTTTGCGCCTCACGGCCCAACTGGTCGAGCGCGGCCAGGTTGCTCTTGCGCACCGTCTCGACAAAGCCCTGGAAGGGTACATCGGTGATGCCGACCAAGCCGAAATGGCCGTTTTCACCATCCAGCAGACGCCCGGTTACCGGCTGGTCCAGGTACTGGAACCAGTGCACCCCGACAATCGACGGCTCGGCCACCGCCTGCTTGAGGAACGCGGAGTAGGCCGCGCCGCGGTCCTCTTCGCGGGCCAGTTGCGTCACGCCGCCCCAGAACGGGCCGCGGTCGGCGGAGCCAAAGTTGAATTCGGTGATCAGCACCGGTTTGTCCAGTGCACGCAGGGCGGCGAAGTCGTAACCGTCCTGGGGTTTCAAGGTGTACATGTTGAAGCTCAGCACGTCGCAATACTGCGCGCACGAAGCGACGGCCTCGGGCGTGCTCACCGCAAAACGGCCGCCTAGCAACAGCTGGTTGGGTGCGTGCCACTTCAGCGAGTCGGAAATGGTCTTGAAGTAAGCATCGGCGAAGGTCTTCTGAAAATACTTGAAGTCGGCTTCGATTTCCGGGTGTTCAGGGCTGGGCATCGGCGGCTCGAAGCCTGGGTCTTCCATCAGTTCCCAACCAGCCAGTTGAATACCCCAGGCTTTGGAAAGGCCCTCTTCATTGCGATATTTATCGCGCAGTTGCTTGAGGAAGGCGCGCTTGGCCGGCACGTCGGTGGTCATGCGCAGGGTGCCGTACGCCAGGGCGTAGCGGGATTTTGCATCCTCGCCAGGACCGGCCCAGGCCAGTTCGTTGTCGGCAAAGAAACCGATCAGCCAAGGATCGTCACGGTGATCGCGTGCGGCAATAGCCACTGCGCGCTCGGTGGCCATGGCAAAGCGCGGGTCGAACGGGTCGGGCATGCCGCCCCACCAGTCGGTGCCGGTGCTGATGCTGGCATAGTCACCGACAATCGACAGCGGCAAGGTGTACGGCACGCGGTCGGCAGTGGCCAGGTCCGGATCGCTCCAGTTGCCGACGGTGTTGAAGCCCCAGGCTTGCAGGCGATCGAGGGTATGGGTCACCCAGCGTGGCTGGTCCAACGCGTCCCCGCCGTAAGTGCGTTGCAGGTTGGCGCCATAGAAATCGTACCAACGCCCCGAGCCAAAACCGCGGCCTTCACCGGCGCCGTTGCCGGTGCGGCTGTCGTCGCTGCCGTAGTACTTGTCAAAGGGTTCGCCGGCCTTGGGCAGCGCCGCGAACATCCACTCGCGCCCCGCCACATAGGTCTGGCTGTTGTCCGGCGCCACGGTGTTCACCCCCAGCGAGTAGAACGGATGCCCCTGCGGCGTCACCAGGTACCAGCGGCCGTCGCGCTTCTGGGTGCGGAAAAAACCGCTGGCATCGAAGGCCGGGCCCTTCTTCCAGCCACCGTATTGATCCAGGGAGGACTTGTCCCGCTCGGCCAGCCAGGTCTTGAGCTGCTGTTTTTCCTTGGCGGCCGATGCCTTGAGTTGCTCGTCACTGCTGACCTTCTCCGGCCAGCGTGCGCGGTTGGATTGGCCATAGGCATCCACCAGTTCAGTGTAGGCAGCCTTCAATACCGGCTCGCTGTCCTGCACGCCAAAGCGCTCCAGCAGGATACTTTGAGCGGCATTGGGCTTGAGCATCGACAGGGTCACCGAGACGACCTGGCTGCGGTCGATTTCCCCGGCGCTGGCGGCCAGCAATACCCGTTGGCCATCCACAGTCATCGGCATCGGCGGGCCGGCCTTCATGCCCTGGCTCAGCGGTGAGTTGGCTTGCAGCGGGACGAGCAGCGTCTGGGCCGGGCCGGCAGGCAGGTCGATGCGGCTGACGAGCGTCTTGCCGTCGGCGCTCTGCACCTTGACGTAAAGGGTCAGCGCCCAGTTCATCGCGCTCTGGATACGCAGGCTCATGGCGCTCGATTGCGACCAGTCCCACGTCCCCGTCTGCGGGCTGAGCACCAGGCTCGGCTCGGCCGCTGGGTTGAAGGTGATGCGGCGCAGCACCTCGCCTTCGGGCGTTTGTTCGGCATTGTATTGCGGCAGGCTGGCGTCCTGGGTCGCCACCTTGACCACATCGGCCGGCCGGACGAAGTTGAACAGCGTTTGTTGCCCCTCGGGCGCCGCCATCAACGGCGCAGCGAACAGCAGGGCAAAAAGAGCAGGCAGCGTGCGAATCATACGAACAAGGTTCTCCCAAACGGCCGATGACTGGCCTGATGATAGTGATGAGATAGACCACAGAGTGGGCGAATCCGCCCACGGTGGCTTAAGAAATTTCGCGCCTGAACGGCGGCAATGCATTGAGGATCGCCTTGCCATAGCGCTGGGTAACCAGGCGACGGTCGAGCAAGGTGATGGTGCCGCGGTCTTCTTCGGTACGCAGCAGACGCCCGCAGGCCTGCACCAGCTTCAGTGAAGCATCCGGCACCGAGATTTCCATGAACGGGTTGCCGCCCCGGGCTTCGATCCATTCGGCCAGTGCGGCCTCGACCGGGTCATCCGGCACCGAGAACGGGATTTTGGCGATCACCACGTGTTCACAGTAGGCGCCGGGCAAGTCCACGCCTTCGGCAAAGCTGGCCAGGCCGAACAACACACTGGAATCCCCACCGTCGACCCGCGCCTTGTGCTTGTTCAGGGTTTCCTGCTTGGACAGGTTGCCCTGGATAAACACCTGCTTGCGCCAGTCGCGGTCGAGGCCGTCGAACACGTCCTGCATCTGTTTGCGCGACGAGAACAGCACCAGGGTGCCGCGGGAGCCTTCCACCAACGACGGCAGATCACGAATGATCGCCGCCGTGTGTGCCGCAGCGTCCCGTGGGTCGGCCTTGAGGTCTGGCACCCGCAGCACGCCGGCGTCAGCGTGATGAAACGGGCTGGGTACCACGGCGGTGACGGCCTTTTTCGGCAGGCCGGCGCGCATGCGGAAGCGGTCAAAGGTGCCCAGGGCCGTCAGCGTGGCCGAGGTTACCAGGCAGCCGTAGGCGACGTTCCACAGGTTGCGGCGCAGCATTTCAGCGGCGAGGATCGGACTGGCGTTGACCTCGATATCGAACAGCGCACCGCTTTCCGACAACGTCAGCCAGCGGGCCATGGGCGGGTTGTCTTCCGGGTCTTCGACGGTAAAGGCGGTCCACAGCTCCCAATTGCCTTGGGAACGAGACAGCAAACTGCCGAACAAGGGATACCACTCTTCGGCCTGGTTGCTGGCGATGCCGATATTGACCTCGCCATCCATGCCTTCCTTGAGCAAGTCCGTCAGGCGCGTGAACAGGTCGGTGAGGCGTGAAAAGCCTTTCTTCAGCTCGATGCCCATTTCGCGCATGTGCTCGGGGATCATCCCGCCGACAAAACGATGGCGCGGGCGCTCACGGCCTTCGACGTCTTCACCGGGCTTGAAGTCCGCCACCTGCTCGCAGGCGCTGAACATGAACTGCTGCTGGGTCTTGATCTCGCGCGCCAGTTCCGGCACTTGCTCGATCAACTTGCCCAGGTCGCCGGGCAACGGGTGCTGGGCCAGTAATTTGGTAAGGTTCTTGGCAGTGGTTTCCAGCCAGTCGGCCGTGGAGCGCAAGCGGGTGTAATGGGCGAAATGGCCAATGGCCTTGTCTGGCAGGTGGTGGCCTTCGTCGAACACATAGAAGGTGTCGCGTGGGTCGGGCAGTACCGCACCGCCACCCAGGGCCAGGTCAGCCAATACCATATCGTGGTTGGTGACGATGACATCTACCTTGCCCATGCCTTCGCGCGCCTTGTAGAAGGCGCACTGGCCGAAGTTGGGGCAATGGCGGTTGGTGCATTGGCTGTGGTCGGTGGTCAGGCGCGCCCAGTCTGAATCTTCCAGGGCGGTGGGCCAACTGTCGCGGTCGCCGTCCCATTTGTTGCCGGCCAGCTTCTCGATCATGCTGGTAAACAGCTTCTGGCTGGCCTCATCCACCTCGATCTTGAAACCTTCTTCTTCGAACAAGGAGGCGGTGGCGGTTTGGGCGTGGCCTTCCTGCAGCAATACGTCGAGCTTGGACAGGCACATATAGCGGCCACGGCCCTTGGCCAGGGCGAAGGTAAAGCTCAAGCCGCTGTTGCGCATCAGGTCGGGCAAGTCTTTGTAGACAATCTGCTCTTGCAGCGCGACGGTAGCGGTGGCAATCACCAATCGCTTGCCAGCAGCCTTGGCCGTAGGGATCGCGGCCAGGCTGTAGGCCACGGTCTTGCCGGTACCGGTACCGGCCTCGACGGCCACTACCGCAGGCTCACCCTCGCGGCGGCCTTCGTCGTCGGTGTCGATATCCCCGAGGACTTTTGCCACTTCGGCGATCATCAGGCGTTGGCCGTAGCGCGGTTTCAAGCTCTTGGCTTCGAGAAAACGCGAATAGGCGCCCTGGATCGTGGTTTTGAGTTCAGTGCTGATCATGGATAGTCGGGCGCAAAAAACGCTGGATAAATTTTCAGTGGTTCGGATCGGCCGCTATCATACCCCGCTAATTAATCCCGCGCAGAACGGAGTACCACAATGACCGCGTTTAGCCTCGCCTATACCCTGCATGTACTGGCCGCCTTGATCTGGGTCGGCGGCATGTTTTTCGCCTGGATGATCCTGCGCCCCGCCGCCATGGCGGCGCTTGAGGGCCCTGCCCGGCTCAAGCTGTGGGCAAATGTGTTTCAACGTTTTTTTGTGTGGGTGTGGGTGGCGGTGGTGCTTTTACCGATCAGCGGCATTGGTTTGCTGCAACTGCGCTTCAGTGGTTTTGAGACCGCGCCGCGTTATGTGCAGGTGATGATGGGGTTGTATCTGGTGATGACGGCGTTGTTTATCCGCATCCAGGCCTTGAAGTTCCCGGAGCTGAAGGCAGCGGTGGCGGCTGAGGATTGGCCGGCGGGCGCGGCTGCGCTGGGGCAGATTCGCAGGTTGGTGGGGATTAATTTGATCGTGGGGTTGGTGGTGGTGGCGGTGGCTTCGGCTCGGCCGATGTTCTGAGCTGTTGGCTTGCCCTAACGCGTGTAGGAGCGAGCTTGCTCGCGAAAAACGTCAACGATAACGCGTGCTTCCTGAATAAACGCGGCGTCTGTGAGT
>NZ_JBXAJM010000005.1:80573-228889 GCF_058797315.1 Pseudomonas sp. GW823-FHT02F05 | reverse complement strand
ACTCACAGACGCCGCGTTTATTCAGGAAGCACGCGTTATCGTTGACGTTTTTCGCGAGCAAGCTCGCTCCTACAGCCGCTGGATAGTCACAGACCCCGCAGGCCCAGCCGGCCCCGGTTGCCCCTCCAACCCTGGTCGGCCCTTTTCGCCGCCGTCCGCGCGGTACACCAGGCAGCCCTTGGACTGCCCGCCCTTGCCGGGTTTACCTGCAACACCCGCCAGGCCTCCAGCCCCGCCATCGACCCAGACCTTGATCTGTTCAGCCGGGAATTCCTGTGGCAACTCCAGGCGTACCTGGGCGCCCGCTGCCCCTGGCCGGCCATCGCCGCCGTTATCGCCATTAAAGCCGCGCCCGGCTGAACCCCAGGTGCAACCCGGGTCCACGCCGTTGGCACCGTCCAGGCCCGCATATCCTTGGGCTCCAGCGCCACCACGGGCATCCACCGACAGCGCTTCGGCAGTCAGCGAGTTAATGCGCAAGGTCAGATCACGCCCAGCCTTGGCGGGTTTTTCGTGGGTGCCGGGGGCGCCCCGTGAAGTGATCTGGCTACCGTGCTCCAGCTGCGCCTCGCGCACTTGCATTTGCAAGGCGGTATTGCCGGGCACAATGGTGATGCGTGCGTCGCGCCCCAAGTGCAGCTCATCCACCGTGACCTGGCTGATGGTGGCCGGAATCAGCAAGGTGCCGTAGTCCGCCACGTCCAGGCGCTCGAGCTGCAACACGCTGGTGCTGCTGGGCAGGCGCATCAACGAATTGGTTTCGACACTGACGCTCTGGGCCAGGGCAACGGGGCTGACCAACAGGGCCAGCAGAAAAACCTTACGCATCATGGGGCTCCTGAGTGTTTTCAAATTTTTCTTTGAGCGCACAGTAACGACTTCTACCGGCGATTTGCCAGTGAAGGATCAAAAAACTTCAATTCCACCTCGGTGGGTATCGACCGCCGCGCTCTAGGCCCACGCGCCCAGCCGCGCTAGTCTCTACGGTCTTGATGCGAGGATCTGCAATGACCGCTGGAATTTCTGCCCGTACGCCCCAACAAGCCTTGGCGGCCCTGCTGGACCTTCACAGGCCAAAACGCCTGTTGTTAGTGGGCGCCAGCCAATTTCCGGCGCTGGATGCCTTCCGGGCTGCGCACGCGGATACCGAGGTGTTCTATGCCGCGCCAGGGCCGTTGCCGGAAGACCTCGCGGTGCAGCGCTTTGACCTCGCGCTGGTGGTCGACTGCCTGGAGCACCTGTCCAAACCCCAGGGCCTGACCCTGCTCGGAGGCATCCGTAACCTCAACGCCAGCCGCATTGCCGTGCTGGTCGACCTGGGTGCCTGCGACTGGAAGGACACCGACTTTTTCTCCCTGGCCCTGCAAGCCGGCGAACGCTTCCAACGCGATGATCAGGTGCTGACGCTGTTTACCTATGATCTGCTTGACTATAAACAGGTGCCGGACTGGCTCAACGCCCGCTTCTGGGCCAACCCGGAAAACTTCGGAAAGTATTGGTGGTAACCCGATGAGTACATCCATTTGCCCGTGCGGCAGCGGCAATCTGCTGGATGCCTGCTGCGGCCATTATCACGCCGGCCACCCGGCCCCCTGCGCCAGCGCGTTGATGCGCTCGCGCTACAGCGCCTATGTGCTGGGCCTGGTCGATTACCTGGTCGCCACTACGCTGCCTGCGCAACAGGCCGGCCTGGACCGCGACGCCATTGCCGCCTGGAGTGCACAGAGCACCTGGCTGGGCCTGGAGGTGGAAAGCTCCGAGGTATTCGGCGGCCAGCCTGAGCACGCCTTTGTCACCTTTACCGCGCGCTGGCATGACGCTGCCGGTGAACATAGTCACCGCGAGCAGTCTTCTTTCGTACAGAATGAAGGGCGCTGGTACTTCATCGATCCTACGGTAGAAGTGAAGGCCGGACGTAACGATGCCTGTTTGTGTGGCAGCGGGCAGAAATTCAAGAAGTGCTGTTCCAGCTACTTCTAATCACTCGACGGGGATAGCGCCATGCTTCGGATGTATAGTTTGATGCTGGCGTTGACCCTGGGCCTGACCGGCTGCGCGTCCTGGTTCGAAGACGACGCGCCGCCCCCCCACGTTTCCCTGGTCAAGGTCGAAGTGGTGCGGGCCAAGCTGCTGGAACAGAAATTCAAGCTGTACTTTCGCGTGGACAACCGCGACGACGCCGACCTGACCGTGCGCGGCCTGGTCTACAAGGTCAGCCTGGGCAATCTGGTGTTGACCGAAGGCGAGTCCAACGAGTGGCTGACCGTACCGCCACGCGGTCATAAATTCTTCAAGGTCTCGGTGCGCACCAACCTCTGGCCACAGGTGCGTGAGGTAGTGCAGATGCTGAAAAATCCCGAGCGGCCCGTGCCTTATCGTTTAGAGGGCGAACTGAAAACCGGATTATTCATCGGTAATGACGTGCAGGTGGCACACAATGGCGAGATAATCCCCGGCGATTTTATTCCGGAGCAACATCGATGACACAGCAACCCCATGTCCATGGTCCTGACTGCAACCACGATCATGATCATCATGATCACGACCACGGCCATGTCCACGGCCCGAACTGCGGCCACGCTCATCAAGAGCCGGTGCGCAATGCGTTGAAGGACGTCGGTCGCAACGATCCTTGCCCGTGCGGCAGCGAGAAGAAATTCAAGAAGTGCCACGGTGCTTAAACCGCACGGGTAGGAGCGAGCTTGCTCGCGAAAAACGTCAACGATAGCGCGCGTTTTCTGAGTAAACGCGGCGCCTATGGGTTTCTCGCGAGCAAGCTCGCTCCTACAAAACCTTAAGCCACCTCGATTGGTGGCTGTTTCAAGTTCTCACGCAATTGCCAAAACTCCCGCTTGCGTCGTTTCGCCGCGCTCACTAACGTAGCGCCTTTACTGACGCTACCCCCCGCAGGAGCTTTGCCATGGCCTCGCCAGCCCTCTTACATTTTCTTCCCCGGTTCGGCGTTGCCGCGGCAGTGGTCAGTGCCTTGGGCCTGGCCGGTTGCCAGCTCCAGAACACCCAGGACACCCTGCCGCCCGTTGCCGGCGTGCAGCCAATCAAGGGCCTGGCACAGAATGTGTCGGTGCGCCGCAATGCCCAAGGCATGCCGCTGATCGAAAGCAACACCTTCCACGACGCTCTGTTCAGCCTCGGTTACGTGCACGCCAGCGACCGCATCACCCAGATGGTCACCCTGCGCCTGCTAGCCCAGGGCCGTCTGGCGGAAATGTCGGGGCCGCAAGTGCTGGACGTCGACCGTTTTATGCGGGCGGTCAACCTCAAGAAAAGCGCTGGCGAGTTGTACAACGCCTCATCGCCGCGCCTCAAACGCTTCTTTGAAGTGTATGCCCGAGGCGTCAACGCCTACCTGTTCCGTTATCGCGACAACTTGCCGACGGACCTGGCCCAGAGCGGCTACAAGCCCGAGTACTGGAAGCCGGAAGATTCGGCGCTGCTGTTCTGCCTGCTCAACTTCAGCCAGTCGAGCAATCTGCAGGAGGAGCTTTCGTCCCTGGTGCTGGCGCAGAAGGTCGGCGTCGATAAACTGGCCTGGCTCACCCCAAGCGCACCGGACGAACCCGTCCCGCTGGCCGAAGCCGACAAGCTCAAAGGCGTCAACCTGAACCAGATCACCGGCCTCGCCGGGCTGGAGACGGTGGGCCAGCAATTGCGCGACCTCAATGCCCTGGGCGTCACCACCTCAAGCAACTGGGCCATTGGCCCACAACGCAGCCGCAGCGGCAAAAGCCTGTTGGCCAACGATATCGCCGCTCAGCCACAAGCACCGTCGCCGTGGAACTACGTGCAGATTCGTGCGCCCAAATACCAGGCCGTCGGTGCTTCGATTGCCGGCCTGCCGACCCTGCTGGCGGGTTTCAACGGCAAAGTGGCGTGGAGCATGAGCGCGGTCAAGGGCGACACCCAGGACCTGTTCCTGGAGAAGGTCAAACGCCAGGGCAGTGCGCTGTACTACGAGAACAACGGCAAATGGCTGCCGGCCGGCGTGCGCAACGAAACCTTCTTCATCAAGGGCCAGCGCTCGATTCGCGAAGTGGTGTACGAAACCCGCCACGGCGCTCTGCTCAACAGCAGCCAGGCGCTCACCAGCGGTCTTGGCCTGGCCTTGCAAACCGCCGACTTCAAGGACGACAAGAGCCTGGATGCGTTCTTCGACCTGTCCCGCGCACAAAACGCCGGCAAGGCCTCGGATGCTACCCGCGAGATTCGCGCCATCGGCCTGAACATGATCTTCGCCGACGCCAGCAACATCGGCTGGCAGGTCACCGGCCGTTTCCCCAACCGCCGCGAAGGCGAAGGCCTGTTGCCATCGCCGGGCTGGGACACGCGCTTTGACTGGGACGGCTACGCCGACGCGATGTTGCACCCGTACGACCAGGACCCGGCCCAAGGCTGGATCGGCACCGCCAACCAGCGTACCGCGCCGCGTGGCTACGGCATGCAACTGTCCAACGCCTGGGATGCACCGGAGCGCAGCGAGCGCCTGGCGCAACTGGCCAACGCCGGCAAGCATGACAGCCGCAGCCTGATCGCCATGCAATACGACCAGACCACCCTCTTCGCCGCCAAGCTCAAGAACATGTTCCAGGCACCCGGCATGGCCCAGCCGCTCAAGCAGGCCATCGAGGCCCTGCCGACAGCGGAACGTGCCAAGGCCCGCGAAGCACTGGAGCGCCTGATGACTTTCGATGGTCGGCTGGCAACCACCTCGGCTGACGCGGCAATCTACGAACTGTTCCTGCAGGAAAGCGCCCGGCAGATCTTCCTCGACAAACTCGGCCCGGAAAACAGCGCCAGTTGGAAAGCCTTCGTCAGCAACGCCAGCCTGTCCTACTCGGCCATCGCCGACCACCTGCTGGGCCGTGAAGACAGCCCATTCTGGGATGACACGCGTACACCGCAAATAGAAGACAAACCCGCGATCCTGGCTCGCACCCTGGCCGCCGCCATCACTACTGGCGACAGCCAACTGGGCGCCGACCACAAGGCCTGGCAGTGGGGCAAGTTGCACAGCACCACCTGGAAAAACAGCAGCGGCCAGGTCATCCGCGGCCCCTTTGCCAGCGGTGGCGACCACAACACCTTGAACCCGGCGCCGTATAGCTGGGGCCAGGATTTCAACGCGACCCAGGTGTCGGCGCTGCGCATGATCATCGACTTCGGCCAAGTGGAACCGATGATGGGCCAGGGCGGCATCGGCCAATCCGGCAACCCGGCCAGCCCGAACTATGCCAATGGCATCGACCCGTCGCTGAAGGCGCAATACCTGAGCTTTCCGATGCAGCCGCAGAACTTTGAAAAGGTGTACGGCAAGACAAGGTTGACCCTGACGCCTGGTAAGTAACCGGGCTTCCCTGACGAAACTGGATAACGCTGTGGGAGCTGGCTTGCCTCAATGCCAGTCAGTTAAGGGCTTTTTGTAGGAGCGAGCTTGCTCGCGAAAAACTCACAGGCGCCGCTTTCATTCAGCAAGCACGCGTTATCGTTGACGATTTTCGCGAGCAAGCTCGCTCCTACAGTCGGCGATGACCGCTTGACTGACTGGCATTGTGGCTTGCCTGCGATAGCAGCCGACGGTAACCACGATGCGAAGCGAGCCGCTCTTGATCTTGCTCTTGATCTGCTTTTGATCTTGATCTTAGGCGCCCCGTCAAACCACGCTGGCCGGAATTCGACAGTGATTTGGGGGGTAAACCGGCAGGGATGCCGGTTTAGCCGCCCCGCGCCATGGATGGCGCGTGGCGGCGCCCCCCCAAATCACTGGCGAATTACGGGCACACCGAGCCTAAGCGAGGTGCCGAGTGGTGGGGCAAGAGCCTTTTTGGTTACTTTTGGCTGGGCCGGCATTCCGGGCTCTTTTCCAAAAGTGACCCGCTGTAAAAGCGGAACCCTAAGTGGCCGTTACCGCAGAAATGGATATGTACACAGATAACAGCTTCGGCTGTCAGGCCGCCATCGCAGGCAAGCCAGCTCCCACAGTTGGATCGTCGGGTGTCAGGTAGATAGGTGTCGGCTTTCAGACCGTCATCGCAGGCAAGCCAACTCCCACCTTTGTACCACCTGCATTCAGATAGAACTTCTGCACCCAGCCCCGCCTCATAACTAACAAGCCCACCGCCCCGGCAACCCCATGGACCTTGTCATCGCCCGCCCCGAAGGCCTCTACTGCCCTGCCGGTGATTTTTATATCGACCCCTGGCGTCCAGTGGAACGTGCGGTCATCACCCACGCCCACGGCGACCACGCCCGCACCGGCAATCAACACTACCTGGCCGCCGCCCCCGGCGAAGGTATCCTGCGCTGGCGCCTGGGCCAGGACATCAACCTGCAAACCCTGGCCTACGGTGAACGGTTGGTGCATCACGGCGTGACCTTGAGTTTCCATCCCGCCGGGCATGTACTGGGCTCGGCCCAGGTACGCCTGGAATACCAGGGCGAGGTCTGGGTGGCGTCCGGCGACTACAAGGTCGAACCCGATGGTACCTGCGCGCCCTTCGAACCGGTGCGTTGCCACACCTTTATCACCGAATCCACCTTCGGCCTGCCGATTTACCGCTGGCAGCCCCAGGCGCAGATTTTTGCCGGGATCAATGACTGGTGGCAGGCCAATATCGCCAGCGGCAAAGCCAGCGTGTTGTTCTGCTACTCCTTCGGCAAGGCCCAACGCATCCTCCATGGGCTGGACGCCAGCATCGGCCCGATCCTCAGCCACGGCGCGGTCGAGCCGTTGAACCGGGTGTACCGCGAAGCGGGCATCTACATCCCCGAGACCCTGTATGCCGGCGACTTCAAAAAGACCGACCCACTGCTGCGCCAAGCCCTGATCATCGCCCCGCCCTCCGCTGGAGGCAGTACCTGGATGCGCCGCTTTGGCGACTACAGCGACGCCTTCGCCAGCGGCTGGATGCGCCTGCGCGGTACCAGACGGCGGCGCGGCGTGGACCGTGGCTTCGTGCTCTCGGACCACGCCGACTGGCCGGGCCTGTTATGGGCCATCGAACAAACCGGCGCGCAACGGGTGATGGTCACCCATGGTTCGGTCGGTGTGTTGGTACGCCACCTGCGGGAAAAGGGCTTGGATGCCCAAGGCTTCAGCACCGAATACGGTGATGACGAAGAAGAGGCCACGGCATGAAAGCCTTCGCTGAGCTGTACGCCAACCTCGACGCCACCACTTCCAGCAATGCCAAGCTCGCCGCCCTGCAGGCCTACTTTCTGCAGGCGCCGCCAGCAGATGCCGCTTGGGCCGTTTACTTTCTTAGCGGCGGGAGGCCACGACAGCTGGTGCCGACGCGCCTGCTACGGGACATGGCCACCGAAGCGGCCGGTATCGAACCCTGGCTGTTCGAAGAGAGCTACCAGTCCGTAGGTGACCTGGCCGAGACCATCTCACTGCTCCTGCCAGAATCCACCTACACATCCGAAGACGGCCTGGCCGTGTGGCTGGAAGAAAAACTGCTGCCCCTGCGCGGTCTGCCACCCTTGGACCTTGCAGACCGGCTGCCGGCGCTGTGGGCGCAACTGGACCAACCGAGCCTGATGGTGTGCATCAAATTGATCACCGGCAGCTTCCGGGTCGGGGTATCCAAACTGCTGGTGACCCGCGCCCTCGCCGCCATGGCCGATCTCGACAGCAAACGCGTGGCGCAGCGGCTAGTGGGTTACACCGATTTGTCGAACCGTCCCACAGCCGAGGGCTATCTAAAGCTGATTGCCGCCGAATCGTCCGACGAACACGCGCAACGTGGCGGGCAACCCTATCCGTTTTTTCTGGCTCACGGGCTGGCGCAACCGGTGGAGCAATTCGACACGCTGCTCGGTTCACCCGCCGATTGGCAGGTGGAATGGAAGTTTGATGGCATTCGCGCACAACTGGTCAAGCGCGAGGGACGCCTGTGGGTCTGGTCTCGCGGTGAAGAGTTGCTGACTGAACGCTTCCCTGAACTCCACAGCCTGGTCAGTGGCCTGCCCGACGGTACGGTGATCGATGGCGAAATCGTGGTGTGGAAAGACTCGGTGCAACCCTTCGCGCTGCTGCAACAGCGCATTGGCCGCAAGACCCTGAGTAAAAAAGTCCTTGAGGATGCGCCAGTGGCGGTGCTCGCCTACGACTTGCTGGAGTATCAGGGCGACGACTGGCGCAACCACATCCAGGCCGAACGTCGCACCCAATTGGAACAGGTGATCGCTACGTGCAACCAACCGGTGTTATTGCCTTCGCCCTTGCTGGAAGGCAAAACCTGGGCAGCCTTGGCCGAGCAGCGCGAAGCCTCTCGCAGCCTGGGCGTGGAAGGCATGATGCTCAAGGATCGCAACGGCCTCTACGGCGTGGGCCGCACCAAGGACATGGGCCTGTGGTGGAAATGGAAGGTCGACCCCTTCAGCGTCGACGCCGTGTTGATCTACGCCCAGCGCGGCCATGGCCGGCGCGCCAGCCTCTACAGCGACTACACCTTCGCGGTATGGGACGGCCCACCGGGAAGCGAGCGCACACTGGTGCCGTTCGCCAAGGCGTATTCCGGGCTGACCGACGAGGAAATGCGCAAGGTCGACGCCATTGTGCGCAAAACCACGGTGGAGAAGTTCGGCCCGGTCAGCAGCGTGACGCCCAGCATGGTGTTTGAGTTGGGTTTTGAAGGGATTGCCCTGTCCAAGCGGCACAAGAGCGGGATTGCGGTGCGGTTTCCGCGGATGCTGCGCTGGCGCCAGGACAAGGCGGTGGATGAAGCGGACAACCTGGCCACGCTACAAGACTTGCTGACTTGACATAGCACCCTGTGGGAGCGGGCTTGCTCGCGAATGCGGTGGTTTAACCAACTATTCAGTGACTGACACAACGCATTCGCGAGCAAGCCCGCTCCCACATGCCTGGTCTACCTTTGACCCGAAATAGTGCGCTCATTTGCTGACGCCCATTTTTGGGCGCCGCCTACACTTGGAACTGCCTTATCCCATCGTTTAAAAAGCCCATCCGGAACTATGGTGCAGAAATTGCTACTTGTGATGGGTCTGACACCGTTCAGTAACAGTCCTAATCGCGCCACAAGCGCTTATCTTGGTTTCCAGGGATTACATAATGAAAAAAGCATTGCTGACCCTTTCTGCACTGGCTCTGTGCATGGCTGCTGGTGTTGCTACAGCCAAGGAATACAAGGAACTGCGTTTTGGTGTCGACCCTTCCTACGCACCGTTCGAATCCAAGGCCGCCGACGGCAGCCTGGTGGGCTTCGATATCGACCTGGGCAATGCGATCTGCGCGGAGCTGAAGGTCAAGTGCAAGTGGGTCGAAAGTGACTTCGACGGCATGATCCCGGGCCTGAAAGCCAATAAATTCGATGGCGTGATCTCGTCGATGACCGTGACCCCAGTGCGCGAGAAGGCCATCGACTTCTCCTCTGAGCTGTTCTCCGGCCCGACTTCGCTGGTGTTCAAGAAAGGCGCTGGCTATTCGACGCCAGAATCTCTCAAGGGCAAATCCGTGGGTTACGAGCAAGGCACCATCCAGGAAGCCTACGCCAAGGCCGTACTGGATAAAGCCGGGGTGACCACCAAGGCTTACGCCAACCAGGACCAGGTGTACGCCGACCTGACCTCCGGGCGCCTTGACGCTTCCGTGCAGGACATGCTCCAAGCCGAACTGGGCTTTCTCAAGTCGCCAGCCGGTGCTGGCTATGAAGTGAGCGCAGCTATCGACGACCCACTGCTGCCGTCGAAAACCGCTATCGGTATCAAAAAAGGTAACACTGAACTCAAGGCGCTTTTGGATAAAGGTATCAAAGCGTTACACGATGATGGCACCTACGCCACTATCCAGAAGAAACACTTTGGCGATCTGAACCTGTACAGCGGCAAATAATGCCTGGGGCGCCCTGCTTCGGGTGGGGCGCTTTTTTATCGCCATAGGTCCTGATTTATGTTCGAAGATCTGTTGCAAACCCTCGGGCTGAGCGCATTCAGCGTGAAGGGTTTCGGCCCGCTGTTGCTGCAAGGCACCTGGATGACCATCAAGTTGTCGGTGCTGTCCCTGGCCGTCAGCGTATTGCTGGGCCTGCTCGGCGCCAGCGCCAAACTGTCCAGCCTGGCCATTGTGCGTATCCCCGCCCAGCTCTATACCACTCTGATTCGCGGTGTGCCGGACCTGGTGCTGATGCTGTTGATTTTCTACAGCCTGCAAACCTGGCTCAGTGGCTTTACCGACTTTATGGAATGGGAATACATCGAGATCGACCCGTTCAGCGCCGGGGTGATCACCCTGGGCTTTATCTACGGTGCGTATTTCACCGAAACCTTTCGCGGTGCGATCCTCGCCGTGCCCCGCGGCCAACTCGAAGCCGCCACCGCTTACGGGCTCAAGCGCGGGCAGCGGTTTCGCTACGTGACCTTCCCGCAGATGATGCGCTTTGCGCTGCCGGGCATCGGCAATAACTGGATGGTGATGCTCAAGGCCACCGCACTGGTGTCGATCATCGGCCTCGCAGACTTGGTAAAAGCCGCCCAGGACGCTGGCAAGAGCACCTATCAACTGTTTTATTTCCTGGTGCTGGCGGCGCTGATCTACCTGTTGATCACCAGCGCCTCCAACTTTGTCTTGCGCCGACTTGAACGTCGCTACTCCGCAGGCGCCCGGGAGGCAGTGCGATGATTGAGCTATTGCAGGAATACTGGCGCCCTTTTCTTTACAGCGACGGCCAGCACATCACCGGCCTGGCCATGACCTTGTGGCTGCTCAGCGCCTCATTGGTCATCGGTTTTCTGGTGTCGATTCCACTGTCCATCGCCCGCGTTTCGCGCAAGCGCATGGTGCGTTGGCCCGTGCAGTTCTACACCTACCTGTTTCGTGGCACTCCGCTCTATATCCAATTGCTGATCTGCTACACCGGCATCTACAGCCTTGCCGCCGTACGAGCACAACCGGTGCTGGATGCGTTCTTTCGCGACGCGATGAACTGCACCCTGCTCGCCTTCGCCCTCAACACTTGCGCCTACACCACGGAGATTTTCGCCGGGGCAATCCGCAGCATGGCCCACGGCGAAGTCGAGGCGGCCAAGGCTTACGGCCTCAGTGGCTGGAAGCTGTACGCCTACGTGATCATGCCTTCCGCGTTGCGACGCTCGTTGCCCTACTACAGCAACGAAGTGATCCTGATGCTGCATTCGACCACCGTGGCCTTTACCGCGACGATCCCGGACATCCTCAAAGTGGCGCGGGATGCCAACTCTGCCACCTTCATGACCTTCCAGTCATTTGGCATTGCCGCACTGATCTACCTGACGGTGACCTTTGCCCTGGTCGGCCTGTTTCGCCTGGCGGAACGTCGTTGGCTGGCCTTTCTCGGGCCGAGTCACTAAGGAGCTTGCATGCACCATCAGCTACATGACCTGATCGCACCGGTGCCCGGCACGGCGCGGCAGATCCACAGTTTTCACTTCGGCCCGCAGCAGCCCGAAGGCAAGGTGTACATCCAGTCCTCCCTGCATGCCGATGAATTGCCAGGCATGCTGGTGGCCTGGCATTTAAAGGCGCGCCTGGCAGAACTTGAAGCGACCGGGCGCTTGCGCAGCGAAATCGTGCTGGTGCCCGTCGCCAACCCGGTGGGCCTGGAACAGGTATTGATGGATATCCCCTTGGGCCGCTACGAACTGGAAAGCGGGCAGAACTTCAATCGCCTGTTCGTCGACCTCAGCGAAGACGTGGGTAACCAGGTCGAAGACCTGCTGGGCGATGATCCCCAGCGCAATGCCCAATTGATCCGCAGCGCACTGTCCCGCGCCCTGGCCGCGCACACCGCCCAGACCCAGTTGCACTCCCAACGCCTGGTGCTGCAACGCCTGGCCTGTGATGCCGACGTGGTGCTGGACCTGCATTGCGACTTCGAAGCCGTGGCGCACCTGTACACCACGCCCGAAGCCTGGCCACAGGTAGAACCGTTGGCGCGCTACCTGGGCTCGGAGGCCAACTTGTTGGCCACCGATTCCGGTGGGCAGTCTTTTGACGAGTGTTTCACCCTGGTGTGGTGGCAGTTGCAGCAACGCTTCGGCGAACGCTACCCGATCCCCATGGGCAGCTTGTCGGTGACCGTCGAGCTGCGTGGCCAGGGCGATGTCAACCACGGCCTCGCCGCGCTGGACTGCCAGGCCATCATTGATTATTTGATCCACTTCGGCGCCATTCGCGGCAATGCAGCCCCCTTGCCTGCCCTGGCCTACCCGGCTACGCCGTTGGCGGCGGTGGAGCCAGTGACCACTGCAGTGGGTGGCTTGCTCGTGTTCAGCGCCCTGCCGGGGGAATACCTGGAGGCGGGGCAATTGGTCGCTGAAATCATCGATCCCATTACAGACCGCGTGACGCCTGTGCACTGCCAGCACGCCGGGCTGCTTTACGCCCGTTCGCTACGCCGCATGGCCACGGCCGGCATGGTGACCTGCCATGTCGCCGGCACACAGGCCTACCGCAGCGGTTATCTACTTTCGCCTTGAGGATGCATGCCACATGTACAAACTGACCGTTGAAGGCCTGCACAAAAGCTATGGCGACAATCAAGTGCTCAAAGGTGTGTCGCTCAAGGCCAAGACCGGTGATGTGATCAGCCTGATCGGCGCCAGTGGCTCAGGCAAGAGTACCTTCCTGCGCTGTATCAACTTTTTGGAAACCCCCAACGATGGCGCCATGACCCTGGACGGCCAGGCGATTCGCATGGTCAGCGACCGCCATGGCATGCGCGTAGCCGACGACGCCGAGTTGCAACGCTTGCGCACGCGGCTGGCGATGGTGTTCCAGCACTTCAACTTGTGGAGCCACATGAGCGTGCTGGAAAACATCACCATGGCCCCGCGCCGCGTGCTGGGTTGCAGTAAAAAGGACGCCGAAGACCGTGCCCGCCGCTACCTGGACAAAGTCGGGCTGCCGGCGCGCGTGGCTGATCAATACCCGGCGTTCCTCTCCGGCGGCCAGCAGCAGCGTGTCGCCATCGCCCGCGCCCTGGCCATGGAGCCGGAGGTGATGCTGTTCGATGAACCCACGTCGGCGCTGGACCCGGAGTTGGTGGGCGAAGTTTTGAAGGTGATCCAGGGCCTGGCCGAGGAAGGCCGCACCATGATCATGGTGACCCACGAGATGAGCTTTGCGCGCAAGGTTTCAAGCCAGGTGCTGTTCCTGCACCAGGGTCTGGTGGAGGAGCAGGGCTTGCCGGAGGATGTGCTGGGCAATCCGAAAAGCGAGCGCCTGCAACAATTTTTGAGCGGCAACTTGAAGTAGGCGCGAGCTTGCTGTGGCGAGGGAGCTTGCTCCCGCTGGGGCGCGAAGCGGCCCCCGCTCTTTGCTCAAAAAGACTGGGACTGCTACGCAGTCCAGCGGGAGCATGCTCCCTCGCCACAGGGCAGCGCTTCTGCTTGACTGAATGGCATTAGGCAGTTGAACGTCGGCGCTGCCTACGGGGTCTTTGAACTAACCCCTCCAGAGCGTCCGCTGCCGCATGGCAAAAACCCACGATTTCGCCAAGCAATGGTTTGCCACCCAAGGCTGGAAGCCATTCGCCTTTCAGAAAGAGGTATGGGCCGCGGTCAAGGCCGGCCAGTCGGGGTTACTGCATGCCAGCACCGGGGCGGGTAAAACCTATGCCTTGTGGTTTGCCGCACTCAACCGTTTCGCCATCACCCGCCCGCCCGCCACAGGCAAACGCAAACCGCCTGCCGAGCCGCTGACCGTGCTGTGGATCACGCCAATGCGCGCCCTGGCCGCCGACTCCGCACGATCCCTGCAAGCCCCGCTGGAGGCCTTGCAGATTCCCTGGAGCGTGGGCCTGCGCACCGGTGACACCAGCAGCAGCGAACGCGCGCGCCAGACCCGTCGCCAACCCACCGCTCTGGTCACCACTCCGGAAAGCCTGACCCTGATGCTGGCCCGTGCCGACAGTGAAACCAGCCTCGCGCACCTGCGCATGGTCATCGTGGATGAATGGCACGAACTGATCGGCAATAAGCGCGGCGTGCAGTTGCAACTGGCACTGGCACGCTTGCGGCGCTGGCATCCTGAGTTGATGGTGTGGGGTATTTCCGCGACGCTGGGTAATCAGGCCCACGCTTTGGAGGTACTGGTTCCACAGGGCGGCGGCATGAATGTACAGGGGCAAACGGCCAAGGCACTGAAAGTCGACACCTTGCTGCCGCCCGTCACCGAGCGCTTTCCCTGGGCCGGGCATATCGGCTTGAAGATGTTGCCGCAAGTGGTCGCCGAGGTAGAGGCCAGCAGCAGTTGCCTGGTATTTACCAACACCCGGGCCCAATCGGAAATCTGGTATCAGGCGATTCTCGACGCCCGACCGGACTGGGCCGGATTAATTGCACTGCACCACGGCTCGCTATCGCGGGAGACCCGGGACTGGGTGGAGCGAGCGTTGAAAGACGGGCAACTCAAGGCGGTGGTGTGCACGTCCAGCCTGGACCTGGGCGTGGACTTCCTGCCGGTGGAACGGGTGCTGCAAATAGGCTCCGCCAAGGGTGTCGCGCGGCTGATGCAACGCGCCGGACGTTCCGGCCACGCGCCAGGGCGGCCCTCACGGGTAACGTTGGTGCCAACCCACAGCCTGGAGCTGGTGGAAGCCGCAGCCGCCCAGGATGCGATCGCCCAACGGCGCATCGAAGCGCGGGAATCACCTTACAAGCCGCTGGATGTGCTGGTACAACACCTGGTCAGCATGGCCTTGGGCGGCGGGTTTACTCCGGCGGCACTGTTGGACGAAGTGCGCGGCGCCTGGGCCTATCGCGACCTCACCGAAGCGGATTGGGCCTGGGCCCTGGGGTTTGTGCGCCATGGTGGCCTGTCACTCACCGCTTATCCGGATTACCGCCGGGTGGAGCCCGATGAGCACGGCATCTGGCGTGTTCCGGATGCCCGCCTGGCACGCCGCCACCGCATGAGCGTCGGCACCATCGTCAGTGATGCCAGTATCCAGCTCAAGTTCTGGAGCAAGGGCGGCGGCGGCAAGAACCTGGGCAGTGTCGAGGAAGGCTTTATTGCAAGGCTCAAGCCGGGGGATGGGTTTCTGTTCGCCGGGCGCTTGCTGGAACTGGTGCGTGTGGAAAACATGACCGCCTATGTGCGCCGCAGCAACGCGAAAAAAGCCGCCGTGCCACGCTGGAATGGCGGGCGCATGCCCCTTTCCAACGAACTGGCCCAGGCGGTGGTCGAGCGTTTTGATACCGCCGCGCATGGGCACTTCGACGGCCCAGAGATGAAGGCGGTGCAACCGTTGCTGCACACCCAATTGCGCTGGTCCGGGCTGCCGACCCGCGAGCATTTGCTGGCTGAAACCCTGCGGTCGCGGGAGGGCTGGCACTTGTTTTTGTATCCGTTCGCTGGCCGCCAAGTACACTTAGGCTTGGCCAGTTTGCTGGCGTGGCGGGTCAGCCAGCAGCAGCCGCTGACCTTTTCGATTGCGGTGAATGATTATGGCCTGGAGCTGTTGAGCGCCACCGAGGTGCAGTGGCCCCAGTTGTTGAATACAAGGTTGCTGAGCCCCCAAGGCCTGCTGGCTGACGTAATTGCCAGCCTCAATGCCGGCGAACTGGCCCTGCGCCGCTTTCGCGAGATTGCGCGAATCGCCGGGCTGGTATTTGCCGGGTACCCCGGCGCGCCAAAAAGCACGCGACAGGTGCAGGCTTCCAGTGGTTTGTTCTTTGAAGTGTTCAAGCAATATGACCCACAAAATCTGCTGCTGGCCCAGGCAGGAGAAGAAGTTCTGCGGGACGAGCTGGATATTCGCCGGCTGGAACAGACGCTGAATCATCTGTCGACGCTGAAGCTGGACCTGCACAGGATCCAGCGGCCCACGCCCCTGGCCTTTCCGCTGCTGGTAGAACGGATGCGCGAAAGCATGAGCTCGGAAAAACTCTCGGAGCGCATCGCGCGGATGGTCAAGGACCTGGAAAAAGTCGCCGACAAAGGGCAAGGCTGATGCATTACCCACTGACGCTGGAAGGTGAAGAGCTATGGCTATTGCCGGAGAAAGCTGTGTACTGGCCCGCGCGTAAATGTTTGCTGATCGCCGACGCGCATTTTGGCAAGGCGTCGGCCTATCGCAGCCTGGGGCAGCCGGTGCCACAGGGCACGACTACGGCCAACCTGGAAGGCCTGGACAGGCTGTTATCGGCCCTACCCTGCGAACAGTTGATCTTTCTCGGGGATTTCCTGCACGGCCCCGGATCTCACGCCAGCGGCACCCTGAACGCAATCCGGGCCTGGCGTGAGCGCAATCGCACACTGGCCTTGATCTTGATTCGCGGCAATCACGACAAACGTGCCGGCGACCCACCACTGGACTTGGGCATCGACGTGGTCGCGGAGCCTCTGCTGATGGGCCCTTTCGCCTTGCAACATGAGCCCGACGCCCATGCCAGCCATCATGTACTGGCGGGGCATGTGCATCCTGTGTACCACCTGCGCGGTAAAGGGCGCCAACGGCTACGCCTGCCGTGCTTCCAGGTCGGCGGGCGGGTAAGCCTGCTGCCAGCCTTTGGCGCGTTTACAGGGGGCTATGCCGTGGAGCAGGCCCCAGACCGCCGAATCTATGTGATCGGCGATCACCACGTCTGGCCGATTCAATGATCGATAAGGCCTGCTCAGGGATCAGGCCACGGGCGCGGGTGGCGGCTCGTCCGGTAAGGTCGGCTCACCCGGTTCGGTAGGCTGTGGGTAATCAGGTTCGGGTTGACCTGGGATGCCCCCCGCGTGCGCGGGGTTGGCCATCAAGGACCAGGCCAGAACACCAATCTGGTTGGGTTCAAGCCGGGCGAGTTCTGCGCTGATTCGCGGGTCGATCTTCATAAGGTACTCCTCAAGTATGGCCCGGCGCGTTTCACACGCGCCGAAGCAGTACACCTAGATAGAGTCACTTTCTGCAGACAAATTCCCTTTACCCGTAGGCGCTTTCGATCAAGCGCGTGGGAGAGTGACGCCGCGCTGGCCCTGATACTTGCCCGCACGGTCCTTGTAGGACACTTCACAGGCCTCATCGGACTGCAGGAACAGCATCTGTGCCACGCCTTCGTTGGCGTAGATTTTCGCCGGCAAGGTCGTGGTGTTGGAGAATTCCAGGGTGACGTGGCCTTCCCACTCAGGCTCAAGCGGCGTGACATTGACGATAATGCCGCAGCGGGCATAGGTGCTTTTACCCAGGCAGATGGTCAGCACGTCGCGAGGAATACGGAAGAACTCCACGGTGCGCGCCAGGGCGAAGGAGTTGGGCGGGATGATGCACACGTCGCTCTTGACGTCGACGAAGCTCTTTTCGTCGAAGTTTTTCGGATCGACGATCGCCGAATTGATGTTGGTGAACACCTTGAATTCATCGGCGCAACGCACGTCGTAGCCATAGCTGGAAACGCCGTACGAAATCACGCGCTCGTCGCCTTCGCCACGAATCTGGCGTTCGACGAACGGCTCGATCATGCCGTGTTCCTGCGCCATGCGGCGAATCCACTTGTCCGATTTGATGCTCATGGCGGTGTCCTGAATAGCGAGGCGAAAAAAATCTGTGGGCCATCTTACCGGGGCCGGCGTTGGGGTTCAAAGGCCGCACCGGTTTTCTTGATCAATGCACTGCCAGCTATAAGCCGCAGCCAGCGTGGCCGGGGCCCGGGTGCCCGGTGCCAATGACTGTAAATACCACCGCCAGTCACGAAATTAGAGAAACCTTCGGAAATACCATTGGCACGTTCCTGAAAAAGGGTTAAGGTGGCGCCACTGTGCTGCTTGTGTCACTGAGAATCTCTACACGATATGTTGAATTTCGATCCAACCATCTCCAAGAATTTTTCCTGCTCTTTGCACTCAGTCTCGGCCAGGGCTTTTCCTGAGTCGCAGTTAACTTTGTCCAAGGAGATACACCATGTCTAATCGCCAAACTGGTACCGTTAAGTGGTTCAACGATGAAAAAGGCTTCGGCTTCATCACTCCACAATCCGGTGACGACCTGTTCGTTCACTTCAAAGCTATCCAATCCGACGGCTTCAAAAGCCTGAAAGAAGGCCAACAGGTTTCTTTCATCGCTACCCGCGGTCAGAAAGGCATGCAAGCTGAAGAAGTTCAAGTTATCTAACTTGTACTGACTTAGTCGAAAAAACCCCGCCCTTAAAAGCGGGGTTTTTTTATGCCTGATCGTTCCCGCGCTCTGCGTGGGAACGCCTCTTGTGACGCTCGGCGTCGCGCTTTGGGACGCCGAGCGTCCAGAGCTGCATTCCCACGCAGAGCATGGGAACGATCAGGGCACAGCAAAACGCCCGGTGCATTCACATGCATCGGGCGTTTTGTGATCGCTGCCCTACCAATCGTTATTGGAACAACGACTCACTCGACAAGCCATTCTTCTCCAGGATCTCGCGCAAGCGCTTGAGGCCCTCTACCTGGATCTGCCGCACCCGCTCACGGGTCAGGCCGATCTCCAGGCCTACATCCTCCAGGGTGCTGCTCTCATGGCCGCGCAGGCCGAAGCGGCGAATCACCACTTCACGCTGCTTGTCCGTGAGCTCTGACAGCCACTGGTCAATACTTTGGGAAAGATCATCGTCTTGCAGCAGCTCGCAAGGGTCTGTCGGACGATCATCGGTCAGGGTGTCCAGCAGGGTCTTATCCGAATCCGGCCCCAGCGAGACATCGACCGAAGAGACACGCTCGTTAAGGCCCAGCATGCGCTTGACCTCCCCTACCGGTTTTTCCAGCAGGTTGGCGATCTCTTCAGGCGAAGGTTCATGATCGAGTTTTTGCGTCAGCTCACGCGCCGCCCGCAGATAGACGTTGAGCTCCTTGACCACATGGATCGGCAAACGGATCGTGCGGGTCTGATTCATGATCGCCCGTTCGATGGTCTGGCGAATCCACCAGGTGGCATAGGTGGAGAAACGGAAGCCCCGCTCAGGGTCGAACTTCTCCACAGCCCGGATCAAGCCCAGGTTACCCTCCTCGATCAGGTCCAACAGGGAAAGCCCACGATTGACGTAGCGTCGGGCGATCTTCACCACCAGGCGCAGGTTGCTTTCAATCATGCGCTTACGCCCAGCCGGATCGCCCTTCTGCGACAGACGCGCAAAATGGACTTCTTCTTCGGGGGTCAACAGAGGGGAAAAGCCGATTTCATTGAGGTACAGCTGGGTCGCATCGAGCGCCCGGGTGTAATCAACGTACTTGTGCTGCTTCAACGCAGCAGCATTTTTGGATTTGGTGCGAACTGAAGGTGGTGATACCCCTTCATTATCTGACATCGTTTCCAAATCGATGCCGGTCTCCATAAGGAGAACCTCATCGTCGATGTCAAACTCCGGCACTTCTTTACTGAGAGCCATTGTTATAGTCCTTTGGTGAGTTCGACCTCAAGCTCAAGCGACGCCTCTATCCTTGGCAACGCTGGAGCCTGTTCCTTCTACGTGAGGGAACAGGCTGTGCAACACATCAACGACGGGGCAGGAATTGCAGCGGATCTACAGGCTTCCCTTGGCGGCGAATCTCAAAGTGCAGTTTCACCCGGTCTGTGCCCGTTGACCCCATTTCGGCAATCGTCTGTCCGACCTTGACCTGCTGCCCCTCCCGAACCAACAACCTGCGGTTATGACCGTAGGCACTGACGTAGGTATCGCTGTGTTTGATGATGACCAGCTCGCCGTAGCCCCGCAAACCACTCCCGGCGTACACCACCGTCCCATCAGACGCAGCTAAAACAGGCTGTCCCAAATCCCCGGCGATATCAATGCCTTTATTCAAACTACCGTTTGAAGAGAATTTTCCAATCAACACTCCGTTTGAAGGCCATCCCCATCCGGTCGGCGCAGGCCCGGCAGGTGGCAACGGCGCGGGTGGCGGCTTGCTCGCAACCGTAGGCGTGGCGCTGCCTGCAGGCCGAGTGATGATGGTGGTCTTGCTCGAGGACGATGGCGAAGAACCCGACTTTGTCACAACTGCCGTAGGTGCAGAACCTGAGCGACCATCGAAACGAATGGTCTGCCCCGGATGGATCGTATACGGCACAGGAATGTTGTTACGGGCGGCCAGCGCCTTGTAGTCCCAGCCATAACGAAAGGCAATCGAGAACAGGGTGTCGCCTTTGCGCACCACGTATTGGCCGGTGGTGACCGTAGGTCTCTGGGGGGTTGCGTTGGTACGGTCAACGACCCGCGCACCGCCGGATGGCGTGCTCGAGCAGGCTGCCAATAAGGAACTCAAGACAAGGCCAAGCACCAGTCGCTGAAAGCTTGTTTTACTCATTCGCTGCGCAGGACCTGTGAGACTCACCCGCCGCTCCCTTTGTGGTGGCTGAACGTTAACGCCTGGATCAGGCTTGAAATATGACGCAAGTATAACTGGGCATTGGCTTTTTACTGGCACCTGACTGAAAGGAAAAATTCATCATGTTTAATCGTGGCTGCCAGGTGTGTTGATTCAATAGACCCCGCCGTAAGACACATCCCCGCCTACAGAATTCACTGCGCGCGAATAAATGATCAGGCCAGCGGGCCGTTGAGCAAGGGGACGAAACGCACAGCACCGAGTACATGCCGGGAAAAGCCTTCGTCTTCGCGGATAATAAGCATCAACTGTTGCACTTCGCCGGAGCCCACCGGGATGACCAAACGCCCGCCAGGCGCCAATTGATCCAGCAAGGCTTGCGGCACATCGGTGGCCACGGCGGTGACGATAATTCCGTTGTAGGGCGCCAGTGCCGGCCAGCCCTCCCAGCCATCGCCCCAGCGGAATACCACGTTGCGCAGGTTCAGCTCCACCAGACGCTCTTTGGCCCGGTCCTGCAGCACCTTGATGCGCTCGACCGAAAACACCCGCTCTACCAATTGCGACAGCACGGCCGTCTGGTAACCGGAGCCGGTACCGATCTCCAGCACCTTGTCCAATGGCCCCGCCGCCAGCAGCAGCTCGCTCATGCGCGCGACCATGTAGGGCTGGGAGATGGTCTGGTTGTGGCCGATGGGTAACGCTGTGTCTTCATAGGCGCGATGTGCCAGCGCCTCATCGACAAACAGGTGCCGCGGCGTGCGCCGGATCACTTCCAGCACCTGCGCGTTGGACAAGCCTTCTTCATACAGACGCTGGATCAACCGCTCCCGGGTGCGCTGGGAGGTCATCCCAATCCCACGGCGCAACAGATCGTCTTGTTCACGAGCCATCAACGCAGTCCCTCCAGCCAGCCATCAAGGCCACTGAAGGCATCACTGAAGGTGCGATCAAACAGCAGAGGGGTAACGGAGACATAGCCTTGCATCACCGCATGAAAGTCGGTGCCTTCGCCGCCATCTTCGGCGTCGCCGGCGGCGGCGATCCAATACCCTTCCTTGCCGCGAGGGTCGACCACCTTCAAGGGCGCCGCCGCACGGGCGCGATGGCCCAGGCGCGTGAGTTGGATACCGCGAATATGGTCGAGGGGCAAGTTGGGGATATTGACGTTGAGCACCGTACGCGGCGGCAGGTCCAGGGAAGCATGGGCCTCCACCAACTTGCGCGCGTAGTAGGCCGCCGTCGCCAGGTTATCCAGTTGCCGCGAAGCAAAGGAAAAGGCAAAGCCGGTGCGGCCCAGGAAGCGCCCTTCAAGGGCCGCCGCCACGGTGCCGGAATACAGCACGTCATCGCCCAGGTTGGCGCCCAGGTTGATCCCCGAGACCACCAGGTCTGGCTGGTGCTCCAGCAAACTGTTGATTGCCAGGTGCACACAGTCGGTGGGGGTGCCGTTAACGCTGATAAAGCCATTGGCCAGGACCCGCGGATGCAGCGGACGGTCGAGCGTCAGCGAACTGCTGGCGCCGCTCTTGTCCTGGTCGGGGGCAACCACCACGCACTCGGCGTAATCCTGCAGCGCAGCATGGAGCGCGGCAAGACCGGGTGCGGTGGCACCGTCATCGTTTGATATCAGAATACGCATGGGCTGTCCGTCTGCCCCACCGGCACCAGATCAACAAGCTCGCGCACCAAGACAGTGGCGAAGCATCCGGCCGGCAGGACGAATTCCAATTGCAGAATGTCAGGCCCGGGATAATGCCACGTCAAACCGCCAATGGGCAGTCGCAGAATGCGACGTTCCTGGCTCATTCCCGCCTTCACCAGCCAATCACGTAGGTCTGCTTCGCCAGCGGCGACAGATTGTTCCAGCTCGTACGTAAGACCTTTCGCCGGCGAGTCGCCTTCGCCCCACTGCGGGCCGGTGGGATGCAGGTCCAGGATCGCCAGGCGCGGGTCACTGCATTCAGCTTCCCCGGCCGGAAAAAAACTGCGACTGTCGGTAAACGCCAGCAGATCGCCAACTTGGGCACGCTGCCATGAACCGTCGGCGACGCGAGCCGCCAACACTTGGTTGAACAGGTAACTGCGAGCCGTGGACAGCAAGCGCGAGCGCACGTTGCGCTGCTCGGGCAGGGCCTTGCGGGCAGCCCACTCGCGAGCATCCACCACATTGCCGCCGTTGTGGCCAAAACGCTGGGTGCCGAAATAATTGGGGATGCCGTGCCGGGCAATCAACTGCAGACGTGCGTCGATGGCAGCGGTGTCGCCGGCCAGTTGGGTCAGGCGCAAGGTGAAACCATTGGCCGAATGGGCCCCACGCTGCAACTTGCGCTTGTGACGGGCGGTTTTCAGGATCTTGAGGGTGTCGTTTTCTGCGCCGCTCATGTCCGGGTCGGCCTTGCCGGGCAATTGCACGCTGAACCACTGGCGGGTCAGGGCCTGACGATCCTTGAGCCCGGCATAGCTGACGGTGCGCAATGGCACCCCAGCGGCTTTGGCGATACGCCGTGCCGCTTCCTCAGTGTTCAAGCCGCGCTTTTCCACCCACAGCCACAGGTGCTCGCCATCGCCGGTCAGCGGGATGTCCAGCACCTCATCAACCTGGAAGTCTTCGGCCGTGGCCTTCAGTACCGCGCTGCCCAGGGCCTCGCCATAGGCCCGCGGGCCCAGCAGTTGCAGGTCGTTCATGCGCGCAGCAACAAGGCGACGGAGTGCACCGCAATGCCCTCTTCACGACCGGTAAACCCGAGCTTTTCGGTGGTGGTGGCTTTCACGTTGACTTGATCCAATTCAATTTGCAGGTCTGCGGCGATCACTGCGCGCATCGCTTCAATATGGGGGGCCATTTTCGGCGCCTGGGCGACGATGGTGTTATCGACGTTGCCGACCTTCCAGCCCTTGGCATGGATCAGGCCGACCACATGGCGCAGCAACACACGACTGTCCGCCCCCTTGAAGGTGGGGTCGGTGTCCGGAAAGTGCTTGCCGATATCGCCTAATGCAGCCGCGCCGAGCAAGGCATCGCTCAAGGCGTGCAGGACCACGTCGCCGTCGGAATGAGCCAGCAACCCATGGTGGTGTGCAATGCGCACGCCGCCCAGGGTGATGAAATCGCCTTCAGCGAAACGGTGCACATCGTAGCCGTGGCCAATACGCATAAAAAAACGCCCCGATTTAATTCAGGGCGTGATTCTACCTACTTTTGCCTCAGATTAACCGAGCAAAGCACCACCATGATGGCGCAAATGGTCTTCGATGAAGCTGGCGATGAAAAAGTAGCTGTGGTCGTAGCCAGGCTGCAGGCGCAGTTCCAGCGGATGGTTGGCTGCCTTGGCCGCCTGCAGCAGGGCTTCAGGCTTTAGCTGAACGGCGAGGAAATCGTCGCGATCGCCCTGGTCCACCAACAGCGGCAGCTTTTCCGAGGCTTCGCTGATCAGCACGCAGGCATCCCATTCACGCCACTTAGAGCGCTCTTCACCCAAATAACGGGAAAAGGCTTTCTGACCCCATGGGCAGTCCATCGGGTTGTTGATCGGCGAAAACGCCGACACCGACAGGTAACGTCCAGGGTTGCGCAGCGCGCAGACCAGCGCACCGTGACCGCCCATGGAGTGGCCGCTGATGCCGCGCTTATCCGACGCAGGGAAATGCGCTTCCACCAAGGCCGGTAACTCCTGTACCACGTAGTCATGCATCCGATAGTGCTTGGCCCAGGGTTCCTGGGTGGCATTGAGGTAGAAGCCGGCGCCGAGGCCAAAATCCCAGGCGTTGTCCGGATCGTCCGGCACACCGGGGCCACGGGGGCTGGTGTCCGGTGCAACGATGATCAAGCCCAACTCGGCGGCCATGCGCTGGGCGCCGGCTTTCTGCATGAAGTTCTCATCGGTACAGGTCAGACCGGACAGCCAATACAGCACCGGTAATTTACCGCCCTGCTCTGCTTGCGGCGGCAGATAGACCGCGAAGGTCATGTCGCAACCGAGCACATCCGAATGATGCTTGTAGCGTTTATGCCAGCCGCCGAAGCTCTTCTGGCATGACAGGTTTTCCAGACTCATGGCCGACCTCAGAAGTGAATGACGGTACGAATGCTCTTGCCTTCATGCATCAGGTCAAACGCTTTGTTGATATCTTCCAGGCCCATGGTGTGAGTGATGAAGGTGTCCAGCGGGATTTCACCGGTCTGGGCCATTTCCACGTAGCTTGGCAATTCGGTACGACCGCGCACGCCACCAAACGCCGACCCACGCCAGACGCGCCCGGTGACCAGTTGGAATGGGCGAGTGGCAATTTCCTGGCCAGCACCGGCCACACCGATGATCACCGACTCGCCCCAGCCTTTGTGGCAGCACTCAAGAGCCGCACGCATCAGTTGTACGTTGCCGATGCACTCGAAGGAAAAGTCCACGCCGCCGTCGGTCAAATCCACGATCACATCCTGGATTGGGCGGTCGTAGTCTTTCGGGTTGATGCAGTCGGTAGCACCCAGTTGCTTGGCGATTTCGAACTTGGCTGGGTTGATATCGATGGCGATGATGCGCCCGGCCTTGGCCTTGACTGCACCGATAATCGCCGACAGACCAATGCCGCCCAGACCGAAGACGGCCACGGTGTCGCCCGGTTTGACCTTGGCAGTGTTGATCACCGCACCGATACCGGTAGTGACACCGCAACCGAGCAGGCAGACTTTTTCCAACGGCGCTTCTTTAGGAATCTTGGCCACGGAGATTTCCGGCAGCACGGTGTACTCGGAGAACGTCGAGGTGCCCATGTAGTGGAAAATCGGCTGGCCCTTGTAGGAGAAACGCGTGGTGCCATCCGGCATCAAGCCCTTGCCCTGCGTGGCGCGAATGGCCTGGCACAGGTTGGTCTTGCCACTCAGACAGAACTTGCACTTGCCGCATTCCGGGGTGTACAGCGGGATCACGTGATCGCCCACAGCCACCGAAGTTACGCCCTCGCCGATGGCTTCCACCACTGCGCCGCCTTCATGGCCGAGGATCGAAGGGAAGATGCCTTCCGGGTCAGCCCCCGACAAGGTGTAGGCGTCGGTGTGGCACACGCCGGACGCGACCACCCGCAGCAGCACCTCGCCAGCCTTGGGCATGGCGACATCCACTTCAACAATCTCAAGGGGCTTCTTGGCCTCGAAGGCTACGGCGGCACGGGACTTGATCATCCGGGTTTCTCCATCGGGTTAAAAACTGAGACGGTGAGTGTAAATCATCACCTATTGATGAATAATCCGGACTAAAGCAAAACATTATTGCTGTACAGGGACAATCACCATGCTGGAGAACCGCTGGGAAGGCATTGACGAGTTTGTCGCGGTGGCCGAATGCAGCCAGTTCACGGCGGCGGCCGAACGGTTGGGGGTGTCTTCATCCCATGTCAGCCGGCAAGTGGCGCGCCTTGAAGAACGCCTGCAAACCCGATTGCTGTACCGCAGTACGCGCAAGGTGACTTTGACCGAAGCCGGTCAGACCTTCCTGCAGCACTGCCAACGCCTGCAGGACGGTCGCGAGGAAGCGTTGCGGGCGGTGGGCGACCTGACCAGCGAACCCAAGGGCATGTTGCGCATGACCTGCGCCGTGGCCTATGGCGAACGCTTTATCGTGCCGCTGGTGACACGATTCATGGCGCACTATCCGCAACTGCGCGTGGACATCGAGTTGACCAACCGCTCGCTGGACCTGGTGCATGAAGGCCTCGACCTAGCCATCCGCCTGGGACGCCTGCAAGACTCGCGCATGGTTGCCAGCCGCCTGGCACCTCGACGCATGTACCTGTGCGCGTCGCCCTCCTACCTCGAACGGTACGGTCGGCCACACAGCTTGTCGGAGTTGAGCCGGCATAACTGTCTGATTGGCAGCTCGGATATCTGGCAAATGGCCCAGGATGGGCGGGAATTTTCCCAGCGTGTGCAAGGCAATTGGCGCTGCAACAGTGGGCAAGCGGTGTTGGATGCCGCGTTGCAAGGCATGGGCTTGTGCCGGTTGCCGGATTACTACGTGCTGGAGCATCTGCACAGCGGGGCGTTGGTGTCGCTGCTGCAGGCTCATCAACCGCCGAATACCGCCGTGTGGGCGCTGTATCCGCAGCAGCGGCATTTGTCGCCGAAGGTGAGGAAGCTGGTGGATTTCTTGAAGGTGGGATTGGCGCAGAGGCCGGAGTACAAGCATTGAATTGAGGTGGTCTGCACCGGCCTCATCGCGGGCAAGCCCGGCTCCCACAGTTGGACGTGTTGTTTGATGTGGCAGCGATCAAATGTGGGAGCTGGCTTGCCTGCGATGAAGCAGATTCGGTCTGACGGGTTACCGCCGGTTAGCCCAGCGCAACTTCAACCACTCCAGGTCTTCCGGCCGAGTCACCTTGATATTGTCCGAACGCCCTTCGATCAGGCGCGGTGCCTGCCCAGACCATTCCATGGCCGACGCTTCATCGGTGATCACCGCATCGGCCACCAGGCTGTCGGCCAAGGCGCGATGCAAGGCGCCCAGGCGGAACATCTGCGGCGTGTAAGCCTGCCAGATCAGGCGGCGATCAATGGTGTCCACCACACGGCCATGCTTGTCGACACGCTTGAGGGTGTCGCGTGCCGGTACCGCCAGCAGGCCGCCTACCGGATCGTCAGCCAGTTCCGCCAACAATTTGTCGAGGTCATCACGGCTCAGGTTAGGACGCGCAGCGTCATGCACCAACACCCAGTCGTCATCACTTGCGCCCAGGGCGTTGAGTTGCAGCAGCGCATTGAGTACCGAGCCGGAACGTTCCGAGCCCCCGTCGGCACGCTGGATACGCGGGTCATTGGCGCATGCCAAGGTGGGCCAATAAGGATCGTCAATTGCAAGACTGACCACCAGGCCCTTGAGGCATGGATGGTCGAGAAAACAGCCGAGGCTGTGTTCGAGAATAGTGCGCCCGCCCAATTGCAGGTACTGCTTGGGACGGTCCGCAGCCATACGGGCACCGACGCCCGCGGCAGGAATCACGGCCCAGAAGGCCGGTAAATCGTGGCTCATTGGGCCAACTGGTAGAGGGTCTCGCCCTCCTTGACCATGCCCAACTCATGACGAGCCCGCTCTTCAACGGTCTCCGTGCCTTTTTTCAGCTCAAGCACTTCAGCGTCGAGGACACGGTTGCGCTCCAGCAGGCGTTCGTTTTCGGCACGCTGGTCGGCAATTTGCTGGGTCAACTCTTCCACCTGCGCAAAGCTGCCATTACCGACCCATAGGCGGTACTGCAGGCCAGCCAGCAACAAGAGCAAGACGAGGAACAACCAATTGGGACTGCGCATCGAAATCCGGGTATCCATTGAATAAAGACAGTCATGCAAACCTTTTGCAGCAACTGATAGCACAAAGCCTGGAAAACCCAGGCTTGCGCTTGTCAGTCAGCAGATTAGCGCCGAAATTCACATTTTCGTGAGATTTCCGACGCAATCCGCCGACTTTTTACCATTTACTGCTTAGCCGCGAAACTCGCCGCGACCGTTGTACTTGGCTTTACCTGCCAATTGCTCTTCGATGCGCAGCAATTGGTTGTACTTGGAAACGCGATCGGAACGGCACAGGGAACCGGTCTTGATCTGGCCCGCCGAAGTACCCACGGCCAGGTCGGCAATGGTGGAATCTTCGGTTTCGCCGGAGCGATGGGAGATCACGGCGGTGTAGCCCGCGGCCTTGGCCATCTGGATGGCTTCCAGGGTTTCGGTCAGGGTGCCGATCTGGTTGAACTTGATCAGGATCGAGTTGGCGATCTTCTTGTCGATGCCTTCTTTCAGGATCTTGGTGTTGGTCACGAAAAGGTCGTCACCCACCAGCTGGATTTTTTCGCCGATCTTGTCGGTGAGGATTTTCCAGCCATCCCAGTCGGACTCGTCCAGGCCGTCTTCGATTGAGATGATCGGATAGCGCTGGGTCAAGCCTTTGAGGTATTCAGCGAAGCCTTCGGAGTCGAACACCTGGCCTTCGCCGGACAGGTTGTACTTGCCGTCTTCATAGAATTCGCTGGCGGCGCAGTCCAGGGCCAGGGTCACGTCGGTGCCCAGCGTGTAGCCAGCGTTGGCCACTGCTTCGGAGATGACTTTCAGTGCATCTTCGTTGGAGGCCAGGTTCGGCGCGAAACCACCTTCGTCTCCCACGGCAGTGCTCAGGCCACGAGCCTTCAGTACAGCCTTGAGGTGATGGAAAATCTCGGTGCCCATGCGCAGGCCTTCGGAGAAGGACTTGGCGCCCACTGGCTGCACCATGAATTCCTGGATGTCGACGTTGTTATCCGCGTGCTCGCCACCGTTGATGATGTTCATCATCGGCACCGGCATCGAGTAGACGCCCGGAGTGCCATTCAGGTTGGCAATGTGTGCGTACAACGGCAGGTCCTGGTCCTGGGCTGCTGCCTTGGCGGCGGCCAGGGATACCGCGAGGATGGCGTTGGCGCCGAGGCTGCCTTTGTTTTCAGTGCCGTCGAGCTTGATCATCGCGTGGTCCAGGGCTTTCTGGTCCAGCGGGTCCTTGCCCAGCAACAGGTCACGAATCGGACCGTTGATGTTGGCTACAGCCTTGAGTACACCCTTGCCCAGGTAACGGCTCTTGTCGCCATCACGCAGTTCCAGCGCTTCGCGCGAACCGGTGGAAGCACCGGACGGCGCGCAGGCGCTGCCGATGATGCCGTTATCGAGAAGCACGTCGGCTTCGACGGTGGGGTTGCCACGGGAGTCGAGAACTTCACGACCTTTGATGTCGACGATTTTTGCCATTGTTGTAAACACTCCAAAGTTGACGAAAACGACGCAGCTGAAGGAAATCTTTTGACCGACCGCAAGGGTGGAACAACGGGGCAGGCTTGCAGACGACAAGGCTCAGGCCCGGGGGCCTGAGCGTAAAGCGTGGGAAATTCTACCGGAGAAATGCCAGTTACGCGGTCTCTACCGTCGGAAAACTCTTGACCAGCTCGTCCAACTGCTTGAGTTGGGCCAGGAATGGCTCCAGCTTGTCCAGGCGCAGGGCGCATGGGCCATCACATTTGGCGTTGTCCGGGTCCGGGTGAGCTTCAAGGAACAGGCCCGCCAGGGACTGGCTCATGCCCGCCTTGGCCAGGTCCGTCACCTGGGCACGTCGCCCGCCAGCGGAGTCCGAGCGACCACCGGGCATTTGCAGCGCGTGGGTCACGTCGAAGAACACTGGGTATTCGAACTGTTTCATGATGCCGAAACCGAGCATGTCCACCACGAGGTTGTTATAGCCGAAGCTCGAACCCCGCTCGCAAAGGATCAACTGGTCGTTACCCGCTTCCACGCATTTGCTCAGGATGTGCTTCATCTCCTGAGGAGCGAGGAATTGGGCTTTCTTGATATTGATCACCGCGCCGGTCTTGGCCATGGCGACCACGAGGTCGGTCTGGCGCGACAGGAAAGCCGGCAACTGGATGATGTCGCACACCTCGGCGACCACGGCAGCCTGCTCAGGCTCGTGGACGTCGGTGATGATCGGCACGCCGAAGGCTTGCTTGATGTCCTGGAAGATCCGCATGCCTTCTTCAAGGCCCGGGCCGCGATAGGAGGTCACGGACGAACGGTTGGCCTTGTCGAAGCTGGCCTTGAAGACGTAAGGAATACCCAGCTTCTGGGTGACCCGCACGTACTCTTCACACACCTGCATCGCCATGTCGCGGCTTTCCAGCACGTTCATGCCGCCGAACAGCACCATGGGCTTGTCGTTGGCAATCTCGATGTCGCCTACGCGAATGATCTTCTGGGCCATCAGGTTTACGCCTTCTTCTGATGTTGCGTCAGTGCTGCTTTGACGAAACCACTGAACAACGGGTGACCGTCACGCGGTGTCGAGGTGAACTCCGGGTGGAACTGGCAAGCCACGAACCACGGATGATCCGGTGCCTCGACCACTTCAACCAGCTTGCCATCACCGGAGCGGCCGGAGATTTTCAGGCCAGCTTCTTTGATCTGCGGCAGCAGGTTGTTGTTCACTTCGTAACGGTGGCGGTGACGCTCGACGATCACATCCTTGCCGTAGCAGTCGTGTACCAGCGAGCCGGCTTCCAGCAGGCAATCCTGTGCGCCCAGGCGCATGGTGCCGCCCAGGTCGGACGTTTCGGTACGGGTTTCAACGGCGCCGGTGGCGTCTTCCCACTCGGTGATCAGGCCCACGACCGGATGGCCGCTGGTGTGATCGAACTCGGTGGAGTTGGCGTCTTTCCAGCCCAGCACGTTACGGGCGAACTCGATAACAGCCACTTGCATGCCCAGGCAGATACCCAGGTACGGCACCTTGTTTTCACGGGCGTACTGCACGGCAGTGATCTTGCCTTCCACACCACGCAGGCCGAAACCGCCGGGAACGAGGATAGCGTCAACACCTTCGAGCAGCGCGGTGCCCTGGTTCTCGATGTCTTCGGAATCGATGTAGCGCAGGTTGACCTTGGTACGGTTGCTGATACCGGCGTGGCTCATCGCTTCGATCAGCGACTTGTACGCGTCCAGCAGTTCCATGTACTTGCCGACCATGGCGATGGTGACTTCATGCTCAGGGTTGAGCTTGGCGTCGACAACCGCTTCCCACTCGGACAGGTCGGCGCCGCCGCACTGCAGGCCGAAACGCTCGACCACAAAATCATCCAGCCCCTGGGAATGCAGGATGCCCGGGATCTTGTAGATGGTGTCGGCGTCTTCCAGGGCAATCACCGCACGTTCTTCAACGTTGGTGAACTGCGCGATCTTGCGGCGCGAGGAAATGTCGATCGGGTGATCGGAGCGGCATACCAGCACATCCGGCTGCAGGCCGATGGAACGCAGTTCCTTGACCGAATGCTGGGTAGGCTTGGTTTTGGTTTCGCCGGCAGTGGCGATGTACGGCACCAGCGTCAGGTGCATCAGCATCGCGCGCTTGGCGCCGACTTCGAAACGCAACTGGCGGATGGCTTCGAGGAACGGTTGGGACTCGATGTCACCCACGGTGCCACCGATCTCGACCATCGCCACGTCGGCATCGCCTGCACCCTTGATAATGCGGCGCTTGATTTCGTCGGTGATGTGCGGGATCACCTGGATGGTTGCACCCAGGTAGTCACCACGGCGCTCTTTGCGCAGCACGTGCTCGTAGACACGGCCGGTGGTGAAGTTGTTGTTCTGGGTCATGGTCGTGCGGATGAACCGCTCGTAGTGGCCCAGGTCCAGGTCGGTCTCGGCGCCGTCGTGGGTGACGAACACTTCACCGTGCTGGAACGGGCTCATGGTGCCCGGGTCAACGTTGATGTACGGGTCCAGCTTGAGCATGGTGACCTTAAGTCCCCGCGCCTCCAGGATGGCCGCCAATGAAGCGGAGGCAATGCCTTTCCCCAATGAAGAAACAACACCGCCCGTGACGAATATGTAGCGCGTCATGAAAAACCCTAGAAGTCTGCGTTAAAGCGGTCCGAGCCGCCGGGGAAAGCGAAGGAAGGCCGAAGCCCCCGATCACCTGCATTAATCACAGTGCACCTTTCAAAAAAACCGCCGCGTTGTGACAGACCAGCAATGAAGCACCGGTACGTTGATCGCTACACATTTTTTGGAATCGCCCAGCAAAGACTGCTTGGTAATCGGCAACGACTGCGATTCAGGCGAATCCACAGAAGTTGTATCAAGAAGGGAGCGTAGTCTACCGGAAAGGCGCTATCAGCTCAAACCTTGATCGCAGGTCTGTGGCAACCAATCCAATTGCACCTCACCCACCGACCTGGACCATGCCCCCGCAACACTTGGCACAGCCAGCAATTGCTCGCCCCGATAGACCAGCGGCAATCTGCCACGGGCGAAGCCCGGCATGCCGCTTTCATTCAGCAGACGCTTGAGATCCCGCCGGCCTCGGCCCGCTACGTCGATGATTTCGCCACCCTGGCGATAACGCACCTCCAGCGGGCCTTCGGGGGCCTTGCCGATAAACCTCAGTTGACCATTGCCCGTTAACTCTAGTGGATCTTGCGGATCGGGCCAGCTCACCGATGCGTCGGAAAACTCCGACCAGGTCGAGGGCAACCACCAGATGCGTTCAACGCTACGCTGCATTTGGCCGTCGGCCAGGCGCCACAGAGGCTGTGCGTCGCTCTTGGCATCGCGCAGAGCATGCCAACCGGCCCAGTGGTCGCTGTCGGGTAAACGGGTCAGTGGCGTGAGCCAATGCCGCAGGGCGTTACGCTGGCGGGCATCGGATAGCTCGCGCAATGGTTCAAGCGCCAGGGACGGCAGAGGCAACCAGGGAAACGCAGAAGGCTGATCGGCGCGCTGCAGGTCCATCATCGCCAATTCGTCGAGCAGCCCTTGAGCCTCAGCCATGTGTTCAGCCGTGCGAGCCAGGTGGGTGATCGCCTGTGGCCAGCGTTTCGTCAGCGCGGGAAGTACGTGGTGACGCAGGTAATTGCGGGAAAACCGTGGATCAACGTTGGAGGGGTCGTCGATCCACTGCAACTGATGCTGATGGGCGTAGGCTTCCAGGTCGCTACGGGAAAATGCCAGCAACGGCCGCACCAAGCACCCCTGCGCCAAGGGGCGATGCTCAGGCATAGCCGCCAGCCCTCTTACACCGGCGCCACGCAGCAGGCGAAACAGCAGGGTTTCGGCTTGATCGTCGCGATGCTGGCCAGTGAAAAGCACCTCCCCCCCCCCTAGGACCTGCATGAACGCTTGGTAGCGCGCCTCGCGGGCCGCACGCTCAAGGCTCGCACCCTGACTGACCTGCACGCGCATGACGCGCAAAGGTACGCCCAGGCTGTCGCAGACCGATTGGCAATGAGAGGGCCAAGCATCGGCAGCAGCTTGCAGGCCATGGTGGACATGGACGGCGCTGACAGGAGGCAGATTTTCGATTTTGGCCAATGAGGCCAGGAGGTGCAGCAGAACGGTGGAGTCGAGACCGCCGGAGAATGCGATATGCCAGGCCGGCGCGTTGCGCCAGTCGGCCAGGGTGTGCAGGAGTGTGGCCGGCAGGGTTGGTTTCATCACACGTCACCGCCGCAAAGCTTGAATACGTTCGTCAGCATACACAAAGCAAATGTGGGAGCCGGGCTTGCCCGCGATGCAGGCACCTCGGTGTATCAGTGATACCAAGGTGATGCTATCGCAGGCAAGCCAGCTCCCACACAAGCCGGCTACTACATTGGGTACAGCGTCGGCTTAGAGGCCGTAGCTCATCAGGCGCTCATAACGACGAGCCAGCAGCGCTTCGTTATCCAGCTTCTTGAGCATCGCCAGTTGCGACCCCAACTCGGCACGGATGGTCGCAGCGGCGGCAGCCGGGTCACGGTGGGCGCCGCCCAGTGGCTCGGCGATGACCTTGTCCACGATACCCAGGCCTTTGAGGCGATCGGCGGTGATGCCCATGGCTTCGGCAGCGTCCGGCGCCTTTTCGGCGGTTTTCCACAGGATCGAGGCACAACCTTCCGGCGAGATCACCGCGTAGGTCGAGTACTGCAACATGTTCAATTGGTCGCAGACACCAATGGCCAGGGCACCGCCGGAACCACCTTCACCGATCACGGTGGCAATGATCGGAGTTTTCAGGCGCGCCATGACGCGCAGGTTCCAGGCAATCGCTTCGCTCTGGTTGCGCTCTTCGGCGTCGATACCCGGGTAGGCACCCGGCGTGTCGATGAAGGTCAGGATCGGCATCTTGAAGCGCTCGGCCATTTCCATCAGGCGGCACGCCTTGCGATAGCCTTCCGGGCGCGGCATACCGAAGTTGCGGCGTACTTTCTCGCGCACTTCACGGCCCTTCTGGTGACCGATCACCATCACCGGCTGGTCGTCCAGGCGAGCGATGCCGCCCACGATGGCTGCGTCGTCGGAGAAGTGACGGTCGCCGTGCAACTCGTCGAACTCGGTGAAGATGTGTTCGATGTAGTCCAGGGTGTAGGGACGGCGCGGATGGCGAGCCAGGCGCGCGATCTGCCAGCTGGTCAGCTTGCCGAAGATGTCTTCGGTGAGCGTGCTGCTCTTGTCTTGCAGGCGAGCGATTTCATCACCGATGTTCAGCGAATTGTCATTGCCGACCAGGCGCAGCTCTTCGATCTTGGCTTGCAGGTCAGCGATCGGCTGTTCGAAATCAAGAAAATTCGGGTTCATAAGCGTCCGTCTTGGGTCGACGGCCAAGGGGTGCCTGGCCAGCCGGTTGTCTATTCGCGCCCTACCTTAAGGGAGAGGCGCGTTTAGGTCGAGATTAAATGTTTAGTCGAGATCAGATCTATCTGACCGTCAACGGTATTGGAGGAAGACGTTGTCTCGCCCGAACTGGTCACGCAAAGCTTGAATCAAGCCATCAGCGGGATCAATTCGCCACGTCTCACCAAACTGCAACATGGCCTTGGCATCGCTGCCGGTGTACTCCATGGTCACCGGGCATGCGCCACGATGGCGTTTTAGCAGGTCACCCAACCAGCGTAGCTGATCGCCCTTAAGCGCTTCGGTCTTGACCTTCAGGCGCAGGCTTTCGGCCAGGTTGGTGCGGGCGTCTTCCATGCTCATCACGCGCTTGATGCGCAGGCGCAGGCCACCGGAGAAGTCATCATTGCTGACCTCCCCTTCCACCACCACCATGGCGTCGGTCTGCAACAGCGATTGGGCGGAGTGAAACGCGTCGGCAAACAATGACGCTTCGATACGGCCCGAGCGGTCATCGAGGGTGATGAAGCCCATCTTGTCGCCCTTCTTATTTTTCATCACCCGCAGGGCGATGATCATACCGGCGACGGTCTGGGTATCCCGCGCCGGTTTCAGGTCGATGATGCGCTGGCGGGCAAAACGGCGGATTTCGCCTTCGTACTCGTCAATCGGGTGGCCAGTGAGGTACAGGCCCAAGGTGTCTTTTTCACCCTTGAGGCGCTCCTTCAGAGTCAGCTCCTTGGCCTTGCGGTGATTCGCGTAGACATCCGCATCTTCTTCGACGAACAGCCCGCCAAACAGGTCGGCGTGGCCGCTGTCATGGGTACGGGCGGTCTGTTCGGCGGCCTTGATCGCCTCTTCCATGGCGGTCAGCAGCACCGCCCGGTTACGATCGATATTGGCCTGGTAAGCCTTCGGCTCATCATGAAAATACGGGCCAAGACGGTCGAGTGCGCCGCTGCGGATCAGGCCATCGAGGGTACGCTTGTTGATGCGTTTGAGGTCAACGCGTGCGCAAAAGTCGAACAGGTCCTTGAACGGCCCGTCCTGACGCGCTTCGGTAATGGCCTCGACCGGGCCTTCGCCCACGCCTTTGATCGCGCCGAGGCCATAGATGATGCGGCCTTCGTCGTTCACCGTGAACTTGAACTCCGAAGCGTTCACGTCCGGCGCGTCGAGGCGCAGCTTCATGGTGCGCACTTCCTCGATCAAGGTCACGACCTTGTCGGTGTTGTGCATATCCGCCGAAAGTACCGCCGCCATGAACGGTGCCGGGTAGTGAGCTTTCAGCCAGGCGGTCTGGTACGACACTAGGCCATAGGCTGCGGAGTGGGATTTGTTGAAGCCATAACCGGCGAACTTTTCTACCAGGTCGAAGATGTTACCGGCCAGGTCGGCATCGATGTTGTTGGTCGCGCAACCTTCAATGAAACCGCCGCGCTGCTTGGCCATTTCCTCGGGCTTTTTCTTACCCATGGCGCGACGTAGCATGTCCGCACCGCCGAGGGTGTAGCCGGCCATCACTTGGGCGATCTGCATCACCTGTTCCTGGTACAGGATGATGCCGTAGGTCGGCGCCAGTACGGGCTTGAGGCCTTCATACTGATAGTCGGAATGCGGGTAAGCCAGCTCGGCCCGGCCGTGTTTACGGTTGATGAAGTCATCCACCATGCCCGATTGCAGCGGGCCCGGACGGAACAGGGCCACCAGTGCGATCAAGTCTTCCAGGCAGTCGGGCTTGAGCTTTTTGATCAGTTCCTTCATGCCCCGGGATTCAAGCTGGAACACTGCGGTGGTTTCGGCTTTTTGCAGCAGGCTGTACGTCGGCTTGTCGTCCAGCGGGATAAACGCGATATCCAGCGGTTCTTCGCCGACCTTGGCACGGTCGCGGTTGATGGTCTTGAGTGCCCAGTCGATGATCGTCAGAGTCCGCAGGCCGAGGAAGTCGAACTTCACCAAGCCGGCGGCCTCCACATCGTCCTTGTCGAACTGGGTGACCAGTCCGTCGCCTTCTTCATCGCAATAGATCGGCGAAAAGTCGGTGAGCTTGGTCGGCGCAATAACCACACCACCGGCGTGTTTACCGACGTTACGCACCACGCCCTCGAGCTTGCGCGCCATGTCCCAGATTTCGGCGGCTTCTTCATCGACCTTGATGAAGTCGCGCAGGATTTCTTCCTGCTCGTAGGCTTTTTCCAGGGTCATGCCGACTTCGAACGGGATCATCTTCGACAGGCGGTCCGCCAAACCGTAGGACTTGCCCTGCACCCGCGCCACGTCGCGGATTACCGCTTTGGCGGCCATGGAGCCGAAGGTGATGATCTGACTTACCGCGTTGCGACCGTATTTTTCGGCCACGTACTCAATCACGCGGTCACGGCCATCCATGCAGAAGTCGACGTCGAAGTCGGGCATGGAAACCCGTTCCGGGTTCAGGAACCGTTCGAACAGCAGGTCATATTCAAGCGGGTCAAGGTCGGTGATCTTCTGTACGTAGGCCACCAGCGAGCCAGCACCTGACCCCCGACCAGGGCCTACCGGTACACCGTTGTTTTTGGCCCACTGGATAAAGTCCATTACGATCAGGAAGTAACCGGGGAACCCCATCTGGATAATGATATCCAGCTCGAAATTCAACCGATCGACATACACCTGGCGCTTGGCTTCGTAGTCCTCGGTGGTGTCCTTGGGCAGCAGGACGCTGAGGCGTTCCTCCAGGCCATCGAACGACACTTTGCGAAAGTATTCGTCGATGGTCATGCCATCGGGAATCGGGAAGTTGGGCAGGAAGTGTTTGCCCAGCTTCACTTCGATGTTGCAGCGCTTGGCGATCTCGACGGAGTTTTCCAGGGCCTCGGGCAAGTCGCTGAACAGCTCCGCCATTTCCTCGGCGCTTTTGAGGTACTGCTCTTCGCTGTAGTTCTTCGAGCGGCGCGGGTCATCCAAGGCACGGCCTTCGCCGATGCACACGCGGGTCTCGTGGGCTTCGAAATCTTCTTTCTTGATAAAGCGCACATCATTGGTCGCCACCAGCGGCGCACCCAGCTTATCGGCCAGGGCTACGGCAGCGTGCAGATGCTCTTCATCGTTGGGGCGGTTGGTGCGCTGGACTTCCAGGTAGAACCGGCCTGGGAACACCTGCATCCACTCACGCGCCAGCACTTCGGCTTCCTGAGGGTTGCCGCCCAGCAGCGCGATACCGATTTCGCCCTCTTTGGCCGCCGAGAGCATGATCAGACCTTCGCTGGCTTCGGCCACCCACTCGCGCTCGATGATGATCGAGCCGTTGCGCTGACCATCGATAAAGCCACGGGAGATCAGTTCGGTGAGGTTGCGATAACCCACGCCGTTCATCGCCAGCAGGCTGATGCGGCTCAGGGGGTTATCCGGGTCTTTGTTGGACAGCCACAGATCGGCGCCGCAGATCGGCTTGATGCCGGCGCCCATGGCGTTCTTGTAGAACTTGACCAGGGAACACATGTTGTTCTGGTCGGTAACCGCAACCGCAGGCATGTTCATGCCCACCAGGGTTTTGACCAGCGGTTTGATCCGTACCAGGCCGTCGACCAGGGAGTACTCAGTGTGCAGGCGTAGATGAACGAATGAAGCCGGCATAGTGATCCTGTCTTGATACATGAAAACAACAAGGCCCGGATTGTACCGGGCCTGGGTAAAAACATCAGCCTTGCTGCTATACCTCGATCAGACTTTCACGGGCCTCATAAGCCTGGCGCACCGGGGCAAACGAGCGGCGATGGATCGGGGTGGGGCCGAGCCGAGCCAGAGCTTCCAGATGAACGGGGGTCGGGTAGCCTTTATGGCCTCCAATGCCGTAGCCGGGATAGATCAATTCGAACGCGGCCATTTCACGGTCGCGGCTGACCTTGGCCAGGATCGAGGCGGCGGCAATGGCGGGAACCTTGCTATCGCCCTTGACCACCGCTTCGGACGGCATTGTCAGTTTGGGGCAGCGGTTACCGTCGATCATCGCCATTTTCGGGGTGATGTGCAGCCCTTCCACAGCGCGCTGCATCGCCAGCATGGTGGCGTGCAGGATATTCAGCTCGTCGATTTCTTCGACTTCAGCCCGGGCGATATGCCAGCTCAGGGCTTTCTCACAGATCTCGTCATAGAGCTTTTCGCGACGGGCTTCGGTGAGCTTCTTCGAATCGTTGAGCCCCAGGATCGGGCGGTTCGGATCAAGGATCACCGCCGCCGTGACCACTGCGCCACACAGCGGGCCGCGCCCGACTTCGTCAACACCCGCCACCAGTTCGTGGGCTTGGGCGACGAGACTGAAATCCAGGCCCATTTGCATGGTCATAAGGCTTCCTGTTTATGGCCGATCAGGGTCAACACGGCGTCGGCCGCCTGGTTCGAGGCATCACGGCGTAACGTGCGGTGAATATCGTCGAAACCACGGGTCTGCTCTTCGCCGCCGTCAATCAAGGGTAGTAGGGTTTGCGCAAGCGCTTCGGGCGTTGCATCGTCCTGCAACAACTCCGGCACCAGCAGGCGCTGGGCCAGCAGGTTGGGCAAGGAAATGTAAGGGCTCTTGACCATGCGCTTGAGGATCCAGAAGGTCAGTGGCGCCAGGCGATAGGCCACGACCATCGGCCGCTTGTACAGCAGGGCCTCAAGTGTGGCAGTGCCCGAGGCGATCAACACCGCATCGCAGGCTGCCAGGGCCAGGTGGGACTGGCCATCGAGCAGGGTCAACGGCAGGTTGCGGCCTTCCAGCAGGGTTTCGATCTGTGCACGACGTTGTGGACTGGCGCAAGGCAGCACAAAGCGGATTCCCGGCTTTTGCGCCTGAAGACGTTCGGCAGCATCAAAAAACAACGCCCCCAAACGCCCCACCTCACCGCCACGACTGCCTGGCATCAACGCTACCAACGGGCCATCGGGCAAGCCCAGCTCGGCGCGCGCAGCCGCACGATCAGCCTGCAAGGGAATGGCGTCAGCCAGGGTGTGGCCGACAAACCGCACCGGCACGCCCTTCTCCTCGTAGAACCGGGCTTCGAATGGAAGCAAGGTCAACATCAGGTCGCAGCCTTCGCGGATTTTCAACACACGCTTCTGGCGCCACGCCCACACGGATGGGCTGACGTAGTGCACGGTCTTGATCCCGGCCTGGCGCAACTTGAGTTCGATATTGAGCGTGAAGTCCGGCGCATCGATGCCGATAAAGACGTCAGGTTTTTCTTCGATCAGCGTCTTGATCAGCAGCTTGCGGCGAGCCAGCAGCTCACGCAGGCGCCCCAAGACTTCCACCAGTCCCATGACCGACAGGCGCTCCATGGGGAAATAGGAGGTCAGGCCTTCGGCCTGCATCAACGGGCCGCCGACCCCGATAAATTCCACCGCCGGATGCTGGGCCTTGAGCGCGCGCATCAAGCCAGAACCCAGGATATCGCCGGAAGCTTCACCGGCCACGAGCGCAATACGCAGAGTGGCCATGATCAGCGGGTGATGCCGCGAGTCGAGGTCTGGATAGAATCACGGAATACCGCGACTTCCGGGAACTGCGTGGCAGGCTCGGCCAACTCGGCCAGGGCCTGCTCCACGGTCAACCCTTGGCGGTAAACCGTCTTGTAGGCACGGCGCAGGGCGTGGATGGCTTCTTCGCTGAAACCACGACGACGCATGCCTTCAAAATTCATGCTGCGGGCTTCGGCAGGATTGCCGAACACCGTCACGAATGCCGGGACATCCTTGCCGATGGCGGTGCCCATACCGGAAAAGCTGTGGGCGCCGATATGGCAGTATTGATGTACCAGGGTGAAGCCGGAAAGGATCGCCCAGTCATCAACGTGCACATGGCCTGCCAACGCAGTGTTGTTGACCAGGATGCAATGATTGCCGATCACGCTGTCATGGCCGATGTGCGCATAGGCCATGACCAGGTTGTGATCACCCAAGGTGGTTTCGGCGCGATCTTGCACGGTGCCACGGTGAATGGTGACGCCTTCACGGATAATATTGTGGTCACCGATTACCAGGCGTGTTTCTTCACCCTTGTACTTCATGTCCGGGGTGTCTTCGCCTACCGAGGAAAACTGGTAGATGCGATTGTGTTTGCCAATGCGGGTCGGACCCTTGAGGATCACGTGCGGCCCGATGACAGTCCCCTCGCCGATTTCCACACCTGCGCCGACGATCGACCAAGGGCCGACCTCAACGTCGGCGGCCAGTACGGCCGACGGATCGATGATTGCGCGAGGGTCAATCAAACTCATAGTTTGCGTTCCGCACAGATGATCTCGGCAGAGCACACCGGCTTGCCATCTACCGAGGCCTGGCATTCGAACTTCCAGATCTGGCGTTTGCAACTGATGAACTTGGCTTCCAGGATCAACTGGTCACCCGGGGTGACCGGGTTGCGAAAACGCAGCTTGTCCGAACCCACGAAATAGTAAAGCGTGCCGTCAGCAGGCTTGAGGTCGAGCATTTTGAAACCAAGGATACCGGCAGCCTGGGCCATGGCTTCGATGATCAACACACCTGGCATGATTGGATGCGCAGGAAAGTGACCATTGAAGAATGGTTCGTTGATGCTGACATTCTTGTAGGCACGAATGCGCTTTTCCTCGACATTGAGGTCCACTACGCGGTCCACCAGCAGGAACGGGTAACGGTGAGGCAGGTATTCGCGAATCTCGTTGATGTCCATCATTTCGGGGGGAAGCCTGTAATAAAGATTGGGGGCGGGCGCACCAGGCGCACGCCCCGCTAGCAAATCAAGGAGGCCGTCTAGCGGCTGCGCACACTTGATATGGAAATGGTATCAGCCTTCTGATGAAGCATTACCGCCAGGGGTCACGTCCCCGACACGCTTTTCAAGCTGTTTGATACGTCGTGCCATGTCGTCGATCTTCCTCAAACGCGCGGCACTCTTGCGCCATTCGGCCGCAGGTTGCATCGCGGTACCGGACGAGTAGGCCCCTGGCTCTGTGATCGAGTGGGTCACCATAGTCATGCCGGTGATGAAGACGTTGTCGCAAATATCGATATGTCCCACCAGCCCAACGCCACCGGCGAGCATGCAATGCTTGCCGATCTTGGTGCTGCCGGAAATACCCACGCAGGCCGCCATGGCGGTGTGATCGCCAATCTGCACGTTGTGGGCGATCTGGATCTGGTTATCGAGCTTCACACCGTTGCCGATCACGGTATCAGCCAAGGCCCCGCGATCCACGGCGGTGTTCACGCCGATCTCCACATCATCGCCGATCAATACGCCACCGACCTGGGCGATCTTGTGCCAGACACCTTTGGAGTTGGCAAAGCCAAAGCCTTCGCCGCCGATAACAGCACCGGACTGAATGACCACACGCTGACCAATACGCACATCGTGGTAGAGGGTCACGCGGGGGGCCAGCCAACCATCGGCACCAATTTCACAGCGTGCACCGATAAAGCAGTGGGCACCCACGGTGACACCAGCACCAATACGCGCCCCGCTTTCGATCACGGCGAATGCACCGATGCTGGCGGCAGGATCAACCTGGGCATCATCGGCGATCACGGCAGACGGGTGAATACCGCCGGCCGCCTTCGGCTTGGGATCGAACAGGTGCGACGCCTTGGCGTACGACAGGTACGGATCGGCCACCACCAGCGCATCCCCGGTAAACCCTTCGGCGTCGGCGGCCTTCAGCAACACGGCTGCGGCCTGGCAGTCGACCAGGTATTTACGGTATTGAGGATTTGCGAGGAAGCTCAACTGAGCTGGGCCAGCCTCCTGCAAGGTGGCTAGCCCAGTGATTTCTTTCTCCTTGGAGCCACGCAAGGTGGCTCCCAGGAACTCGGCCAACTCGCCGAGCTTGATAGTCGCTGTCATGGTTTACTTCAGCTGGTTCATGCGCTCGATCACCTGGCGGGTGATGTCGTATTGAGGCTTGACGTCGATCACGGCGCCACGCTCGAACACCAGGTCAAAGGCACCCTTCTTGATGACTTCTTCCACAGCGCTGTCCAATTTCGGCTTGAGCTGCTTGAGCATTTCGCGGTCGGCCACAGCCTTGGCTTCGTTCAGCTCCTTGGATTGGAACTGGTAGTCACGGGCCTTTTGCTTGAATTCAAGCTCCAGACGCTCGCGCTCGCCTTGCTGCATCTTGTCGCCACCGGCTACCAGGCGGTCCTGGATGCCCTTGGCGCTGCTTTCCAGCGTCTTGAGCTTGGTCAGCTGCGGACCGAATTTCTTCTCGGCATCCACGGCGTATCGCTTGGCCGCATCGGACTCCAGCAGGGCCATCTGATAGTTCAGGACCGCGATTTTCATTTCGGCGAAGGCCGGGGTGGTGACCAGCACAGTGGCCAGCAAGACCAATTGAGTCAACTTACGCACGATGTACTCCTACAGAATCCGTTGTCGTTATCTTAGGTCAGACGCTTAGAACGTCTGGCCGAGGGAGAATTGGAAAATCTGGGTTTCAGCGTTATCCGGTTTCTTGATCGGCATGGCCAGAGCAAAGCTCAACGGGCCCAGCGCAGTCACCCAGGTCACACCCACGCCCACGGAGCTCGCCAGGTTGCTGAGGCTCACGTCGTTGCATTGAGTATTGGACTTCAAGCCACTTGGGTTTTTGATCTGTTCGCACTTGGAGTCGAACACGTTACCCACGTCCCAGAAGACCGAAGTACGCAGCGAACGCTGGTCCTTGACGAACGGCAGCGGGAACAGAATCTCCGCACCACCCTGGATCAGCACGTTACCACCGAATGGCAGCGGGTCGTTGTCCGAGTCAGCGACAGTGCCCTGGTTACCGGTCTGAGCAAAACCGCGGCTCGGCGTACCACGCGGACCCAGAGTGCTGTCCTTGAAGCCACGTACCGAGTTGAAACCACCTGCATAGTAGTTTTCATAGAACGGCAAGCCATTGGTCGAACCATAACCGTCGCCATAGCCCAACTCTGTGTGCAGGCGCATGGTGTAGTTATCGCTCAACGGCTGGAACAACTGGCCGCGGTAGTCGAGCTTGAAGAACGACAGGTCGCTGCCCGGCGTAGTGACTTCCGCGGTCAGGCTCTGGGAGTGGCCGCGGGTTGCCAGTACGCCTTTGTTCAGGGTCGACTCGGACCAGCCGGCAGACGCCTTGAAGTTCAGGAACTTGTCGCCTTCACGACGGGTGAAGTCGAAGATTTCGTCCACGGTATAAATACCGGTCTTGATCTCATCCTGCTGGGCGGTAAGGCCGAAGGTCAGGCGCGAAGTCTCGCTGATCGGGTAACCCACGTTGACACCGGCACCCAGGCTGTCGATCGCATAGCTTGCAACGTCAACATCGAGGTCTTTGTAGTCGGTGGTGCGGTAGAAGGCGTTGTAGCCCAGGCTCACACCGTCTGCAGTCCAGTAGGGGTCGGTATAGCCGAAGTTGTATCGGCTCTGGTATTCGCTGCGGGTCAGGCCGATGGACACACGGTTACCGGTACCCAGGAAGTTGTTCTGCGTGATGGAACCACCCAGGATCAAACCGGCACTCTGGGCGAAACCGACGCTGGCGGTGATCGAACCCGAGGCTTGTTCTTCCACGGCGTAGTTCACGTCAACCTGGTCATCCACACCCGGTACGGCCGGGGTTTCGACGTTGACTTCCTTGAAGAAGCCCAGGCGCTCGAGACGGGTCTTGGACTGGTCGATCAGGTAGGTCGAAGCCCAGCCACCTTCCATCTGACGCATTTCACGACGCAGCACTTCGTCCGCGGACTTGGTGTTGCCGCGGAAGTTGATACGGTTGACGTAGGCACGCTTGCCCGGATCGACGACGAAGGTGATGTCCACGGTGTGGTCTTCATCATTCGGGGTCGGCACGCCGTTGACGTTGGCGAAGGTATAGCCTTCGTTACCCAGGCGGCGGGTGATCAGTTCTGAGGTGGTGGTCATCAGCTTGCGCGAGAACACCTGGTCCTTCTGCACGAGCAGCAGGGACTTGACCTGGTCTTCAGGCACTTTCAGGTCGCCGCTGAGCTTGACGTCACGAACCTTGTACTTCTCGCCTTCGTTGACGTTGACGGTGATATAGACGTGCTTCTTGTCCGGGGTGATGGACACCTGGGTCGAAGCGATGTCCATGTTGATGTAGCCACGGTCCAGGTAGTAGGAGCGCAGGCGTTCCAGGTCACCGGAGAGTTTTTCACGGGCGTACTTGTCATCGTTCTTGAAGAACGACAACCAGTTGGTGGTCTTGAGTTCGAACAGGTCGACCAGGTCTTCATCAGGGAACTTGGTGTTGCCCACGACGTTGATGTGCTGGATGGCGGCCACGGTGCCTTCGTTGATGTTGACCTTCAGGCCCACACGGTTACGAGGCTGGGGGATCACTTCGGTTTCCACGGTCGCGGAGTAGCGGCCCTGGGCAACGTACTGGCGTTGCAACTCGTTACGCACACCCTCAAGGGTTGCGCGCTGGAAGATCTCGCCCTCGGCCAGGCCCGATTGCTTCAGGCCCTTCATCAGGTCTTCAGTGGAGATGGCCTTGTTACCTTCGATCGCGATACTGGCGACGGAAGGTCGCTCGACGACCGTGATGACCAGGACGTTGCCTTCGCGACCCAGTTGGATATCTTGAAAGAACCCGGTTTTGAACAGCGCACGAGTGGATTCCACCAGGCGACGATCATCCGCCTGTTCCCCGACGTTCAACGGCAAGGCACCAAAGACGCTACCCGCGGAGACCCGCTGGAGGCCATTGACGCGAATATCGGAGATGGTGAAGGACTCGGCGTGAACTTCGGCGATCATCAATACGGTGAGAACCGCAGTTAGCAGCAGACGTTTCATGAAGTCCTTTCTTATTCCAACTGGCAATAAACAAACTGCCGCAAAATGCGGCAGATTCGCAATTCAGCGAAGCGTTACAGACGTCCCAGATCGTTGACCAGGGCTAACAACATCACCCCGACCACCAAACTGATACCAATCTGTATCCCCCAACCCTGCACCCGATCCGACAAGGGGCGACCACGCACCCACTCGACCAGATAAAACAGCAGATGCCCCCCATCCAATACTGGAATGGGCAGCAAATTCAGAACCCCAAGGCTAATACTCAGATAAGCCAGGAAATTCAGGAAATCCGCGACACCCGACTGGGCAGAAGCGCCCGCCACTTTAGCAATGGTTATCGGTCCACTCAAGTTTTTTACCGAGAGCTCACCGAACAACATTTTCTTGAGGGATTCGAGGGTCAGCACGCTCATGGTCCAGGTGCGTTTCGCGCCCTCTGCAATCGCTGCCAAAGGCCCGTAGCTGACCTCTCGCACCATCGATGGCGGCCATTCGACACCTTTGACCCCTGCCCCCAGGTAGCCCCCGGCCGCCTTGGCTTCGCCTCGCACCGACAGGGTCACGGGGACGTCGATTTGAGCACCGTCGCGCTCAACTTTCAGCACAATTTTGGTATCAGGGCGCACACGCACCAGGTCGACCACCTGCTGCCAGTCATCCAGCGCCTGGCCATCAAGGGCCAACAGGCGATCACCGGTTTTCAGGCCAGCAGCCTGGGCCGGCCCTTTTGGATCCAGCTCGGCCAGCACCGGCGGCAAAGCCGGACGCCAAGGGCGGATCCCCAGGGATTTGATCGGATCGGGCTCATCGGCGCCCTTGAGCCAATGGTCCAGCGCCAATGCCCGCGGGGTTTCAGCGCTGGAGTCCTGGTTACGCACCACCACATTGACGGTGCCGCTTTCACCCAGGCGACGCACCAACTGCAAGTTGACCGCGCCCCAACCTGTGGTGGGTTCGCCATCAATGGATACAATTTCCTGCCCTGCCGTCAGGCCCGCCTTGGCCGCGATGCTGTCGGCTTCGACCGCGCCAATGACCGGGCGCACCTGCTGGCTGCCCAGCATGGCCAAGACCCAGAAGAACACCATCGCCAACAGGAAGTTGGCGATCGGTCCCGCCGCGACAATCGCAATACGCTGACGAACGGTCTTGCGATTGAAGGATTGGTCCAACTGGTCCGCAGGCACTTCGCCTTCGCGCTCATCGAGCATCTTGACGTAGCCGCCCAACGGGATAGCAGCAATGACAAACTCAGTGCCTCGGCGATCATGCCAGCGCAACAACGGCATGCCGAAACCGACGGAAAAGCGCAATACCTTGACGCCGCAACGACGCGCCACCCAGAAGTGGCCGAATTCGTGGAAGGTCACCAACACACCCAGAGCAACCAGGGTGCCGACAATCATGTAGAGCGCACTCATCTAATTTCTCCGCATTTCAATCCAATGCCTGAAGACTCAAACCTGCCCGCGGCCTAACCCGCATTGCGATCCAACCATTGCCCGGCCAGGGCTCGGGCCTTGTTGTCGGCCTCGAACACCGCCTCCAGGTCATTCACTGCCACTACCGGCTCAAGCGCCAGGACGTCCTCGATGATACTCGCGATCTGCGGAAAGCGGATGCGCCGCTCAAGAAACGCCGCCACGGCAACTTCGTTGGCCGCGTTAAGCATCGCCGGGGCACTGTTACCCGCCTCGGCCGCTTGCCGCGCCAGGCGCAAACAAGGGAAACGCTGCTCGTCCGGGGCTTCGAAGTCCAGGCGCGCGATTGCAAACAAGTCCAACGGTGCTACGCCGGAATCAATCCGCTCAGGCCACGCCAAGGCGTTGGCGATCGGTGTGCGCATGTCCGGGTTACCCAATTGCGCCAACACCGAACCATCCACGTAATCGACCAGGGAATGGATCACACTTTGTGGGTGAATGACCACCTCAACCTGGTCAGGCCGCGCATCGAACAGCCAGCATGCCTCGATCAACTCCAGGCCCTTGTTCATCATGCTCGCCGAATCCACGGAGATTTTGCGCCCCATGGACCAGTTCGGGTGAGCGCATGCCTGATCGGGAGACACATGGTCCAGCTCGGCCGACGGAGTCTGGCGGAATGGGCCACCCGATGCCGTCAGCAGAATTCGGCGCACGCCGACCTGGCTCAAGCCGCGGGCAAAATCACCGGGCATGCACTGGAAGATGGCGTTGTGCTCGCTGTCCAGAGGCAGCAGCACCGCTCCGCTCTTACGCACCGCTTGCATAAAGAGTGCGCCGGACATGACCAAGGCTTCTTTGTTGGCCAGCAGGATTTTCTTGCCAGCATCGACTGCCGCCAAGGTCGGGCGCAAACCTGCCGCACCGACAATCGCCGCCACCACCGTATCCACGTCCGCATCGGCCGAGACCTGGCATAAGCCTGCCTCGCCAACCAATACCTGAGTGGCCAGCCCGGCAGCCCGCAGATCATCCTGCAGACTGCGAGCCGCAGCAGCTTCCGGCACCACGGCAAAGCGCGGCGAGTGACGCACGCACAAGGCCAGCAACTCGCGCAAACGCGTGAAGCCGGTCAGGCCGAAAACCTGATAGCGATCGGGGTGACGCGCGATGACATCCAGGGTACTGAGCCCGACCGAGCCGGTCGCACCCAGCACCGTAACCTGCTGCAGGCGGCTCACGAAGCGATCATCCACAACAGCACGGCAAAAATAGGCAGCGCAGCGGTGAGACTGTCGATACGGTCAAGCACACCGCCATGACCAGGCAACAGGTTACTGCTGTCCTTGATGCCCGCCTGGCGTTTGAACATGCTCTCGGTAAGATCGCCCACCACCGAGATGAAGACGACAATAGCCGTCCCCAGCAAGGCCAGAAGCACCTCCTTTACCGACCAGTCACGCACCACACCGACCACCAGGGTGATCAGCAGCGTCAAGGCCAGGCCGCCGTATACACCTTCCCAGCTCTTGCCGGGGCTTACGGCCGGGGCCAGCTTGCGTTTGCCAAAAGCTCTACCCGAGAAGTAGGCACCAATGTCGGCACCCCATACCAACACCATCACAGCCAGGATCAATTCGTTGCCCAGCGGGTAACGCTTTATCTCCACCAGCCCTTGCCAGGCCGGCAAGAGGATCGCCAGGCCAATCACCAGCTTGCAGGCCACGCTGGACCACTGGCTACTGGTGCGCGGATAGGTGAGCACCAGGAAAGTCGCCAACGCCCACCACAACACTGCAGCCCCCAGCACCCAGGGCGCGATGTCCGGCAGGATGTACATGAAGAACAACAACAGCGCGACCAAGGCGGCATAGGCCATACGCGGCAACTGGTTGACAAAGCCTGCCAGGCGCGCCCACTCCCACGCACCAAGGGTCACAACCAGGCCGATGAACAGCGCAAAGCCGGAACCGTCGAGCAGGAAAAAACCGCACAAGGCAATCGGCAGCAGGATCAGCGCCGTGATGATTCGTTGTTTAAGCATTTAAACCCGGGCTCCAGCTTCGATCTGCTCGCTCGTTTTACCGAAGCGACGCTGACGGGAAGCGAAATCAGCCAGTGCATTACGCATGGCTTCGTGTTTGAAGTCCGGCCAGAACAGGTCGGAGAAGTACAGCTCGGTGTAGGCCAACTGCCACAGCAGGAAATTGCTGATGCGATGCTCGCCACCGGTGCGAATGCACAAGTCCGGCAACGGCAGGTCGCCGGTCACCAGGCAGGTTTGCAACAGTTGGGGCGTGATGTCGTCCGGGCGCAGATGGCCGGCCTGCACTTCGCGGGCCAGCCGCTGCGCAGCCTGGGCAATATCCCACTGGCCACCGTAGTTGGCTGCGATCTGCAACACAAAACGGTTACTACCGGCAGTGATGGCCTCGGCTTCGCGCATGGCCGCTTGCAGCTCCGGATGGAACCGCGAGCGATCACCAATGATGCGCAGACTGATGTTGTTGTCGTTGAGGCGCTTGGCCTCACGACGCAGAGCCTTGAAGAACAGGTCCATCAAGGCACTGACTTCATCGGCGGGTCGCTGCCAGTTCTCACTTGAGAACGCGAACAAGGTCAATACTTCGACCTTGGCCTCGGCACACACCTCAATCACCGCCCTTACCGCGTCAACACCCGCTTTATGCCCGGCAACACCCGGCATAAAGCGTTTTTTCGCCCAGCGATTATTCCCATCCATGATGATCGCGACATGGCGCGGCACCACGGAGGGCACAGTCTGCTTGGTCTTTTCCATGAAGGCGTCCTGACCCCTTATACGGCCATCAGGTCCTTTTCTTTTTCTTCGGTCGCCTTGGTGATCTGGGCTTCGGCGTCCTTGGTCAGCTTGTCGATATCAGCGACGGCGCGGCGTTCTTCGTCTTCGCTGATTTCCTTGTCCTTGACCAGCTTCTTCAGATCGCCCAGTGCATCGCGGCGGATGTTACGCACTGCAACGCGCGCATCTTCAGCAGCACTGCGCGCCTGCTTGGTGAAGCCCTTGCGGGTTTCTTCGGTCAGGGCTGGCATGGAGATCAGCAGCAACTCGCCCAGGTTGGTCGGGTTGAGGTTCAGGCCGGCACTCTGGATAGCCTTGTCGACGGCGGCGAGCATGTTGCGCTCGAAGGCAACAACTTGCAGGGTACGCGAATCCTTCACGGTCACGTTGGCCACGCCGCTCAGCGGGGTGTCGGAACCGTAGTAAGGCACCATCACGCTGCCCAGGATGCTTGGGTGCGCCTTGCCAGTACGGATCTGGCCAAAGGCGTGGCTCAAGGATTCCAGGGATTTCTGCATACGCGCCTGGGCGTCTTTCTTGATTTCGTTGATCATTGTTGGCCTTCCTCGATCAGAGTCCCTTCTGCGCCGCCGTGTACGATATTCAGCAGGGCGCCGGGCTTGTTCATGTTAAATACGCGCAGCGGCATCTTGTGGTCGCGGCACAGGCAGATAGCGGTCAGGTCCATGACACCCAGCTTGCGATCCAGTACTTCATCGTAGGTCAGATGATCGAACTTCTCGGCATGCGGGTCTTTGAATGGGTCTGCAGTGTATACGCCATCCACCTTGGTCGCCTTCAACACCACGTCAGCATCGATTTCGATAGCACGCAGGCATGCGGCCGAGTCGGTAGTGAAGAACGGGTTACCTGTGCCAGCAGCAAAGATCACCACTTCCTTGGAGTTCAGGTGGCGCATGGCTTTGCGGCGATCATAGTGATCGGTCACGCCAACCATGGAAATTGCCGACATCACGATGGCCGAGATGTTGGCGCGCTCCAGGGCGTCGCGCATGGCGAGGGCGTTCATCACAGTGGCCAGCATGCCCATGTGGTCGCCGGTAACCCGGTCCATACCGGCCGCACTCAGTGCCGCACCGCGGAACAGGTTGCCACCACCAATCACCAGGCCGACCTGCACGCCGATACCGACCAACTGGCCGACTTCCAGCGCCATGCGGTCAAGCACCTTGGGGTCGATCCCGAACTCTTCCGAGCCCATCAGGGCCTCGCCGCTGAGCTTGAGTAGAATGCGTTTATAGCGAGCCTGATAACCACTGCCCTGCTGAGCCATTGCGAATCTCTCCTGCGGCGTATTTTTTAAAAATTCTTGGCGAGCCGTTTACGGCTTGCGTTCACTCTAGCTGGACGCTGTCACAGCGCCATCGGAACACGGCTTTGTAAGCCAGTTCCGAGAGGAAACCAAATAAAATTGGCCTTCCCATTTGAAAAGAGGCTGCGCGCGTGAGCGGGCAGCCTCTTTCGGCGACAGTTTGGAACTGTCTTATTGCTTGGCGGCAGCCAGCTGGGCAGCAACTTCTTCAGCGAAGTTGTCGACCGGCTTCTCGATGCCTTCGCCTACTTTGAAGTAAGTGAAGGAAACGATTTCAGCACCGGCTTTCTTGGCCAGTTCGCCAACCTTGATCTCAGGGTTCTTGACGAACGCCTGCTCAACCAGGCTTGCTTCGGCCAGGAACTTGCTGATACGGCCTTTGACCATGTTCTCAACAATGTTTTCTGGCTTGCCTTTGATTTTTTCTTCGTTCAGCTGCAGGAACACAGCTTTTTCACGCTCGATCGCTTCGGCCGAAACTTCCGAAGGCAGCAGGAACTCAGGGTTGCTTGCAGCAACGTGCATCGCGATGTCTTTGGCCAGCTCAACGTCGCCGCCTTTCAGAACAACTGCAACACCGATTTTGTTGCCGTGCAGGTAGCCACCAACTACATCACCTTCAACGCGAACCAGGCGACGGATGTTGACGTTTTCGCCAACCTTGCCGACCAGTACCAGGCGAGCTGCTTCTTGAGCTTCGATCAGAGGCTCAACAGTGGTCAGCTTGTCAGCGAAAGCTTTTTCGACGCTGGAAGCAACGAACGCCTTGAAGTCATCCTGCAGAGCCAGGAAGTCGGTCTGGGAGTTCACTTCCAGCAGAACGGCGGATTTGCCGTCTTCTTTCAGAGCGATAGCGCCTTCAGCAGCCACGTTACCTGCTTTCTTGGCAGCCTTGATGGCGCCGGAAGCACGCATGTCATCAATGGCTTTTTCGATGTCGCCGCCGGCCTTGGTCAAGGCCTTTTTGCAATCCATCATGCCTTCGCCGGTACGCTCACGCAGTTCTTTAACCAACGCTGCAGTAATCTCTGCCATTTCAAAATCCTCTTGGATAGGTTTTCAACCATTCCACCCGATTAAACGGGCGATCAATTCTTCCCGAATTTCCGTTGTAGGCCGCTGCACGTTACAAATAATGTAGCTGCGCTGCCGACAAATGGTTTTCGAGGTGGCAAAAAGGGGGCCAAGCCCCCTTTTTGCTTACTGAGTCAACGCCAGGGCGTCAATTACTCAGCGGCAGCTACCGGAGCTTCTTCAACGAACTGCTCGGTACCACCAGCAACGTGGTTGCGACCACGGATTACAGCGTCAGCCATCGAACCCATGTACAGCTGGATAGCGCGGATTGCGTCATCGTTGCCTGGGATGATGTAGTCAACGCCTTCCGGGCTGCTGTTGGTATCGACTACGCCGATAACAGGGATGCCCAGCTTGTTGGCTTCGGTGATCGCGATGCGCTCGTGATCAACGTCGATAACGAACAGTGCGTCAGGCAGACCGCCCATGTCCTTGATACCACCCAGGGAACGATCGAGCTTTTCCAGGTCACGGGAGCGCATCAGCGCTTCTTTCTTGGTCAGCTTGGCGAAAGTACCGTCTTCGGCTTGTACTTCAAGGTCACGCAGACGCTTGATGGAAGCACGGATGGTTTTGAAGTTGGTCAGCATGCCGCCCAACCAGCGGTGATCCACGTACGGCGAACCGCAACGTGCTGCTTCTTCAGCAACGATCTTGCCAGCGGAACGCTTGGTGCCAACGAACAGGATCTTGTTTTTGCCCTGGGCCAGACGCTCTACGAAAGTCAGCGCTTCGTTGAACATTGGCAGGGTTTTTTCAAGGTTGATAATGTGAATCTTGTTACGCGCGCCGAAAATGTACTTACCCATTTTCGGGTTCCAGTAACGGGTCTGGTGACCGAAGTGCACACCGGCCTTCAGCATATCGCGCATGTTGACTTGGGACATGATAGTTCCTTAATAAGTCGGGTTTGGCCTCCACGTATCCCAATGACCAACCAGCGGCATCAAGGCCTCCGGCACCCAGGTCATCGTGTCGACACGTGTGTGGATTTAAGCTTTGCGGGGTATCCCCGGAAAGCGGCGCATTTTATACCACAGCATCGGCAAAAACGAAACCCGCAATCACACTTGCCGGTCGTCGTCTTTGCGTAACCCCTTGAATACAGCCAACATGCCTCTACCTCATAGAGAGAAGCGATCACCAGACGCGCATGATTTGCCAGCATCGTCTGTTAGAATCGCGTTTTTTGGGACTTGCGCGAATGCTGTACCCCTTTGTCGCGCTCCCCGTGAACCGTATTGATTTCAGCGCGTCGCGCTAGAGAGAGCCTGTATGACCGTTACCTTGAAAACCGCCGAAGACATCGCAGGCATGCGCGTTGCCGGCAAACTGGCTGCCGACGTGCTGGAAATGATCGCCGAACACGTCAAGCCCGGCGTCACCACCGAAACGCTGGACCGCATTTGCCACGACTATATAGTCGACGTGCAAAAAGCCATCCCTGCCCCGCTGAATTACAAAGGCTTCCCCAAGTCGATCTGCACCTCGATCAACCACGTGGTCTGCCACGGCATTCCCGGTGACAAGCCACTGAAAGACGGCGACACCCTGAACATCGACGTCACGGTGATCAAGGATGGTTACCACGGCGACACCAGCCGCATGTTCCACGTCGGTAATGTGCCGGTATGGGCCGAGCGTCTGTCCCAGGTCACCCAGGAATGCATGTACAAGGCCATCGAGATCGTCAAGCCCGGCTGCCGCCTGGGTGACATCGGTGAAGTGATCCAGAAGCACGCGGAAAAGAACGGCTTCTCGGTGGTGCGCGAGTTCTGCGGCCACGGTATCGGCAAGGTGTTCCACGAAGAGCCGCAGATTCTGCATTACGGCCGCGCCGGCACCGGCATGGAACTCAAGGCCGGCATGACGTTCACCATCGAACCGATGATCAACCAAGGCAAGGCCGACACCAAGGTGCTGGGCGACGGCTGGACCGCCATCACCAAGGACCGCAAGCTCTCGGCCCAGTGGGAGCACACCCTGCTGGTCACCGACACCGGCTACGAGATCTTCACCTTGCGCGCTGACGACACCATCCCACGCGTTTCTGCCTGAAGGTCGCCCAGGTTTTCCCGCAACGTGTTGTGACTGACTGATAGATAGAAAGGAAAGCCGAACGATGCCCCAGGTGGATCCCGAACTCTTCGACCGTGGCCAATTCCAGGCCGAGCTGGCACTGAAGGCAAGCCCCATCGCCGCCTTCAAGAAGGCCATCCGCCAAGCCCGCGAGGTGCTCGATGCGCGCTTTCGCAGCGGCCGGGATATTCGCCGCCTGATCGAAGACCGCGCCTGGTTCGTCGATAACATCCTGCAAAAGGCCTGGGAGCAGTTCAATTGGAGTTTCGACGCCGATATCGCCCTGGTGGCGGTCGGCGGCTACGGTCGCGGCGAACTGCATCCCTACTCCGACATCGACCTGCTGATCCTGCTGGACCAGGCCGATCATGAGACCTTTCGCGATTCCATCGAGCGCTTTCTGACGTTGCTGTGGGACATCGGCCTGGAAGTCGGCCAGAGCGTACGCTCGGTGGACGAATGCGCCGAAGAAGCCCGTGCCGACCTGACGGTGGTCACCAACCTGATGGAAAGCCGCACCATCTGCGGCCCCGAGCGCCTGCGCCAGCGCATGCTAGAAGTCACCAGTACCGCACACATGTGGCCAAGCAAAGACTTTTTCCTGGCCAAGCGCGCCGAGCAAAAAGCCCGGCACCACAAGTACAACGACACCGAATACAACCTGGAACCCAACGTCAAAGGCTCACCCGGTGGGCTGCGGGATATCCAGACAATCTTGTGGGTGGCGCGCCGTCAATACGGCACGCTGAACCTGCGCGCCCTGGCCGGCGAAGGCTTTCTGGTGGAGAGCGAAAATTCCCTGCTGGCCTCGTCCCAGGAATTCCTGTGGAAGGTGCGCTACGCCCTGCACATGCTGGCCGGTCGTTCCGAAGACCGCCTGCTCTTCGATCACCAGCGCTCTATCGCTACCCTTCTGGGCTTTGAAGGCGAAGATGCGAAGACCAGCATCGAGAGCTTCATGCAGCAGTATTACCGGGTAGTCATGAGCATTGCCCAGCTCAGCGACTTGATCATCCAGCACTTCGAAGAAGTGATCCTGGCCCCCGAAGACGAAGCGCCACCGCAGCCGATCAATGCGCGTTTCCAGTTGCACGACGGCTATATCGAAGCACGCAACGACAATGTGTTCCGCCGCACGCCGTTCGCCATGCTGGAAATCTTCGTGTTGATGGCCCAGCAGCCGGAGATCAAAGGCGTGCGTGCCGATACCATCCGCTTGCTGCGGGAAAACCGTCACCTGATCGACGACGATTTTCGCAACGACATTCGCAATACCAGCCTGTTTATCGAACTGTTCAAGTGCCGCATCGGCATCCATCGCAACCTGCGGCGCATGAACCGCTACGGCATTCTCGGGCGCTACCTGCCGGAGTTCGGCTTTATCGTCGGGCAGATGCAGCACGACCTGTTCCATATCTATACCGTCGATGCCCACACCCTGAACCTGATCAAGCACCTGCGTAAGTTGCAGTACACCCAGGTGTCAGAGAAATTCCCGCTGGCCAGTAAGCTGATGGCCAAGCTGCCCAAGCCCGAGCTGATTTACCTGGCCGGCTTGTACCACGACATCGGCAAAGGCCGGCATGGCGACCACTCGGAGATCGGCGCGGTCGATGCCGAAGCCTTCTGCCAGCGCCACCAGTTGCCGTTGTGGGACAGCCGCCTGATTGTCTGGCTGGTGCAGAACCACCTGGTGATGTCGACCACGGCCCAGCGCAAGGACTTGTCTGACCCGCAGGTGATCCACGACTTTGCCGGCATCGTCGGCGATGAAACCCGCCTGGATTACCTGTATGTGCTGACCGTCTCCGATATCAACGCCACTAACCCCACGCTGTGGAACTCCTGGCGTGCCAGCCTGTTGCGCCAGCTGTACACCGAAACCAAGCGCGCCCTGCGCCGTGGCCTGGAGAACCCGGTGGACCGCGAAGAGCAGATCCGCCGCACCCAAAGCGCAGCCCTGGATATCCTGGTGCGCGGCGGTAACGACCCGGACGACGTCGAGCAACTCTGGTCGCAACTGGGTGATGATTACTTCCTGCGCCACACCGCCGGCGACGTGGCCTGGCACAGTGACGCAATCCTGCAGCAACCCGCCGATGGCGGCCCGTTGGTCTTGATCAAGGAAACCACCCAGCGCGAATTCGAAGGCGGCACGCAGATCTTCATTTACGCGCCCGACCAGCACGACTTCTTCGCCGTGACCGTGGCGGCCATGGACCAGCTCAACCTGAACATCCATGACGCCCGGGTCATCACCTCCAGCAGCCAGTTCACCCTCGACACCTACATCGTGCTCGACGCCGACGGCGACTCGATTGGCGACAACCCGGCGCGCGTGAAAAAGATCCGCGAGGGCCTCACCGAAGCCCTGCGCAACCCCGACGACTACCCCACCATCATCCAGCGCCGGGTGCCGCGCCAGCTCAAGCATTTTGCCTTTGCGCCTCAGGTGACCATTTCCAACGACGCACAGCGCCCGGTGACGGTGCTGGAGCTCAGCGCACCGGATCGCCCAGGCCTGCTGGCGCGTATCGGCGGGATTTTCCTGGAGTTCGACCTGTCATTGCAAAATGCCAAGATTGCGACCCTGGGCGAGCGGGTGGAAGACGTGTTCTTTATCACCGATGCCGACAACCAGCCACTGTCCGACCCGGAGCTGTGCCTGCGTTTACAGGCGGCAATCGTGGAGCAGTTGAGCGTGACCCAGGAACCCGGTGTCGAGCTGACCAGACTGACTATTTGAATTCTTAACTTTGTGAACACGAGTCATGTGGGAGCCGGCTTGCCTGCGATGCAGACACCTCGGCCCGTCCGATCGACCGCAGATCGCAGGCAGGCCAGCTCCCACAGATCCGCGCTCACCGTGATAGAGGCTTATATGAACAACGCCCTTAACCAGTTGCAGCCCTACCCCTTCGAGAAGCTGCGCGCCCTGCTCGGCAGCGTGACGCCGAACCCGGACAAACGCCCGATCGCACTGTCCATCGGCGAGCCCAAGCACACGTCACCGGCCTTCGTTGCCGAGGCCTTGAGCAATAACCTCGATCAAATGGCGGTGTACCCCACCACGTTGGGTATCCCGGCACTGCGTGAAGCCATCGGCGCCTGGTGCGAACGCCGCTTCAACGTGCCCAAGGGCTGGCTGGACCCGGCGCGCAACATCCTGCCGGTCAACGGTACGCGCGAGGCGTTGTTTGCCTTCACCCAGACCGTGGTCAACCGTGGCGACGATGCACTGGTTGTGAGCCCCAACCCGTTCTACCAGATCTACGAAGGCGCCGCGTTCCTGGCCGGGGCCAAGCCGCATTACCTGCCGTGCCTGGATAGCAACGGCTTCAATCCAGACTTCGATGCTGTCTCTGCGGATATCTGGAAACGTTGCCAGATCCTGTTCCTGTGCTCCCCCGGTAACCCGACCGGTGCGCTGATTCCAGTCGCCACGCTGAAAAAACTCATCGCCCTGGCCGATAAATACGATTTCGTCATCGCCGCCGACGAATGCTACAGCGAACTGTACTTCGACGAACAAACCCCACCCCCGGGCCTGCTCAGCGCCTGCGTCGAACTGGGCCGTCAGGACTTCAAGCGTTGTGTGGTATTCCACAGCCTATCCAAGCGCTCCAACCTGCCAGGCCTGCGTTCAGGCTTCGTGGCCGGCGACGCCGAGATCCTCAAGGCCTTTTTGCTGTACCGCACCTACCATGGCTGCGCGATGCCGGTGCAAACCCAGTTGGCCAGCATCGCCGCCTGGCAGGACGAGGCCCATGTACTGGCCAACCGTGACCTGTACCGCGAGAAGTTCGACGCAGTGCTGGCGATCCTCAAGCCGGTGCTGGACGTGCAAAGCCCGGACGGCGGCTTTTACCTGTGGCCGAATGTACAAGGCGATGACGCCGCCTTCTGCCGCGATTTGTTCGTGGAAGAACATGTGACGGTGGTGCCGGGCTCTTACCTGTCGCGGGAAGTGGACGGCTTTAACCCAGGTGCGGGGCGTGTGCGCCTGGCATTGGTTGCGCCATTGGCCGAATGCGTGGAAGCGGCTGAGCGGATTCGCGACTTTATCCAGCGTCGCCGTTAAGGGCTTACGGGTCACTTCATGTGACCCAAATTCGCCTCGCTCATATCCAATTCCGCCAGCACCTCCCTCAATACGTCATCACCAATCTGGTGGTGACGGCTCAAGCTGTACAACTCCAACCGTTGCGCGCGCAGAGCCTTGAGCCGCAGCTTGCGCTCAAGCAGGTCCATTTGCTGCGCCAGCGCCTGAGCTTCAGCCGAATCGTTGAAGACTTCCAATTGATGGCGATATTCCGACATCAGCCGTGCCTTCAGTTCGGTAGCCAATGCCGCCTGGGCGGCGTCCGGCGTGTCGGCCTCGGCTGGCTCGTCGGCCTCCAGTGCATGAATCGCGGCCACGGCGGTCTTTTTCCAGGCTTCGCGCACTTCTTTGTGGCGTTTTTCATCCGGGCTATTCTCGACGCCGCGTAACAGCAGCGGCAGCGCGATACAGGCAGCGACCAGTGATAACAGGATCACACCGGCAGCGATAAAGATCAGCAGGTCACGCTCAGGGAAATCCTGGCCAGGCGCCAACAGCAAGGGCACCGACATGACGCCCGCCAGGGTCACCGCACCGCGTACACCGCCGACGGTCAACAACCAGCAGGAACGGGCCGTCGGCACCAGGGTCAGCGCGTTTTTGCCACGTAGCCTGCGCAGCAACCCCGACAGCCGCCAGATGCTTTGCACCCAGATGAAGCGCAATACCACCAGCACCAGGAAGATCGCCACCACATCCAGGCAGCGATACATCAAGGTGGGCCACAGCGTGGTTTCATGGCTGACCACGGCCTTGATGATGTCAGGCAGTTGCAGACCGAGCAGCAGGAAGATCAGGCCGTTAAAGGCAAACTCCACCAACGACCACACGCTGCGGTTGAGCAAGCGCGTGCTGGTCTGGCGCGGCAGCAGGTCGAGCCAGCTTTGCATCATGCCCGCTGCCACCGCCGAGAGGATGCCGGACGCGCCCAGGCGTTCAGCCAGTACGTACGCAGCAAAGGGCAGCAACAACATGAACACCACATGGGTCGCCGGGTCATCCCACCCGCGCGCGATCATCCAGGCGCGCAGGCGGCCGACCAACCAGCTCAACGCCACGCCGATCGCCAGCCCGCCCACCGCCACCAACACAAACGTCAGGCTGGCATCCGCCAGGGAAAAGACCCCGGTCAACGCCGCGGCCAGGGCGAACTTGAAAGTCACGAGGCCCGACGCGTCATTCATCAAGGCCTCGCCCTGGAGCATGTGCATCAGCGGCTTGGGCAAACGGTTCTGGGAAATGGCCGACACCGCCACGGCGTCCGTCGGCGAGAGCACCGCTGCCAGGGCAAAGGCCACCGGCAAGGGGATCGAGGGCAGCAACCAATGAATGAAGTAACCGGCGCCCACCACGGTGAACAGCACCAGCCCCACCGCCAATGTCAGGATCGGGCCACGCAGGCGCCACAACTCGCGCTTGGGCATGCGCCAACCATCGGAAAACAACAGTGGCGGCAGGAACAGAAACAGGAACAGCTCAGGGTCCAGCGCCACATGCAGCCCCAACGTGGGCCAGGCCAACAAGGCGCCGGCGGCGATCTGCACCAGGGGCAAGGGCAGTGGGATGATGCGCCCGATCAGGCGCGAAAAGCTGACCAGCATCAGCAGGATAAGAACGGTGTAGGCGGTTTGCATAACGCGGGTTTCCCGGACAATCGGCTTGCAAAGACACATAAGGCAACAACTGGCCGTTGAAGTGCCATATTACCCGGCTATGTTACCTGGCTATGTTACTCGCCTATGCTGCGCACTGGCACTTTGCACAAAAGTCGCACGCTGTTGACGAGCGGCGCCGAAACCCGCTGGTCGTGGCATAATCGGCGATCTTTCATTTTCATACGTCCAAAGGGGGGCAATTCCTTGAGTGCTTCAAGCAAAACCTTGCACCTTTTCGGCATCAAAGCCTGCGACACCATGAAAAAGGCGCGCACGTGGCTCGATGAGCACGGGGTGAGCTATGCGTTCCATGACTACAAAACGGCCGGTATCGACCGCGAACACTTGACCCAATGGTGCAACGAGCACGGTTGGCAGGTGGTTTTGAACCGTGCGGGCACCACCTTTCGCAAACTCGAAGACGAACGCAAAGCCGATCTCGATCAGTCGAAAGCCATTGAATTGATGCTCGCACAACCCTCGATGATCAAGCGCCCGGTGCTCGATCTCGGTGACAGAACCCTGATTGGCTTCAAGCCAGATAGTTATTCGGCGGCCCTCAAGTAGGCCAGCCTTCCATTTTTGTAGAGGTAACAGCATGTCCAATTCCCTGTTCAGCCTGGGCTTCGGCGTCGGCACTCAGAACCGCCAAGGTGCTTGGCTGGAAGTGTTTTACGCACAACCCTTGCTCAATCCATCGGCTGAAATCGTTGCCGCCATCGCACCGATCCTCGGTTACACCGAAGGCAACCAGGCGATCACCTTCACCGTGAGCCAGGCCCTGCAACTGGCCGACGCGCTCAAAGGCGTCGATGCTGCCCAGGCCGCCCTGCTCAGCCGCCTGGCTGAAAGCCACACGCCGCTGGTCGCGACCTTGCTGGCCGAAGACGCCGCACTGACCTCCACGCCTGAGGCCTACCTCAAGCTGCACCTGCTGTCCCATCGCCTGGTCAAGCCCCACGGCCTGAGCCTGGCCGGTGTGTTCCCGCAGTTGCCGAACGTGGCCTGGACCAGCCAGGGCGCTATCGACATCAATGAACTGGCCGAGCGCCAACTGGAAGCGCGCCTGCGTGGCGACCTGCTGGAAGTGTTCTCGGTGGACAAGTTCCCGAAAATGACCGACTACGTCGTACCGGCTGGCGTGCGTATCGCTGACGCTGCACGTATCCGTCTGGGCGCGTACGTGGGCGAAGGCACCACCGTGATGCACGAAGGCTTCGTCAACTTCAACGCGGGCACCGAAGGCCCGGGCATGATCGAAGGTCGCGTATCGGCGGGCGTATTCGTCGGCAAGGGCTCGGACCTGGGCGGCGGTTGCTCCACCATGGGCACCCTGTCGGGCGGCGGCAATATCGTGATCAAGGTGGGCGAAGGCTGCCTGATCGGCGCCAACGCCGGTACCGGTATCCCATTGGGCGACCGCAACACCGTGGAGTCGGGCCTCTACATCACCGCCGGCACCAAGGTTGCCCTGCTGGACGAGCAGAACCAACTGGTCAAGGTGGTCAAGGCACGCGAGTTGGCTGGCCAGCCGGACCTGCTGTTCCGTCGTAACTCCGAGACCGGTGCCGTGGAGTGCAAAACCCACAAATCGGCCATCGAACTGAACGAAGCGCTGCACGCTCACAACTAAGCAGCCACTCGATGCCACTAGCGGGCCGCACCCTCGGGGGCGGCCCGCTTATACGAGTCTTGATCACCATGCTTGTGCCCTCCCCCTGGCGCGCCGACTTCCCGGCCATCGCCACCCTGCAACGGCAAGACCAGACCTATCTGGACAGCGCCGCCACCACGCAAAAACCCCAAGCCCTGCTGGATGCCATCAGTCATTACTACGCCAATGGCGCAGCGAATGTGCACCGTGCCCAGCATTTGCCCGGGGCCCATGCTACCCAGGCCTTTGAAGACAGCCGCAGCAAGGTCGCGCAGTGGTTGAACGCAGGTGACAGCGGGCAGGTTGTGTTTACCCACGGCGCAACGTCTGCGCTGAACCTCCTGGCCTATGGCCTGGAACACTTATTCAATGCGGGCGATGAGATTGCCATCAGCGCCCTGGAACACCACGCCAACCTGTTGCCCTGGCAGCAATTGGCCAAACGCCGCGCGCTCACGCTGGTGGTATTACCCCTGGACGATGAAGGCGTAATCGACCTGGACGCCGCGGCCCGCTTGATTGGCCCGCGCACGCGCCTGCTGGCGGTGAGCCAGTTGTCCAACGTGCTCGGTGCCTGGCAGCCGCTGCAAGCCTTGCTGGCGCTGGCCCAGGCACATGGCGCCCTCACGGTGGTGGACGGCGCCCAAGGCATCGTCCATGGCCGCCACGACGTACAGGCCCTGGGCTGCGACTTCTACGTGTTCTCCAGCCACAAACTCTACGGCCCGGACGGCGTCGGCGTGCTGTATGGCCGTAATGAGACCCTGCACCACCTGCGCCACTGGCAGTTCGGCGGCGAGATGGTGCAACAGGCCGACTACCACGGCGCCAGCTTTCGCCCCGCGCCGCTGGGCTTTGAAGCCGGCACCCCACCGATTGCCAGCGTGATCGGCCTGGGCGCGAGCCTGGATTACCTGAGCTCGCTGGATCCCTCCGCGGTGATCGCCCACGAAGCCGCCCTGCATGACTACCTGCTGCGTGGGCTTAAGGCACGCAATGGTGTACGCGTGTTGGGATCGCCACAGGTGGCGCTGGTGAGTTTTGTGGTGGAGGGCGTGCACAACGCCGACCTCGCCCACCTGCTGACCGAGCAAGGCATTGCTGTGCGTGCCGGTCATCACTGCGCGATGCCATTATTGAAGGCAATGCATCTGTCAGGCGCAATCCGAGTGTCCCTGGCGCTCTACAACGATTCCGACGACCTGGAACGCTTTTTTGAAGCGCTGGACCAGGCGCTGGACATGCTGCGATGAGCTTGCCGCTGGAGGCACAAGCCGCGCTGGAAGCCTTCCAGGCCGTGGGCAGCTGGGAGCAGCGCGCACGGATGCTGATGCAATGGGGTGAACGCTTGCCCGCCCTGGCTGATGACGAAAAGGTCGACGCTAACCTGGTGCAAGGTTGTGAAAGCCTAGTGTGGTTGGTGGGCCGCCTGCAGGACGGTCATTGGCAGTTTGCCGCCAGCGGCGAGGCGCGCATGATCCGTGGGTTGGTGGCGTTGCTGCTGGCGCGGGTCAACGGCTTGTCGGCTGATCAATTGCAAGCGGTCGACCTGCCCGGCTGGTTCAATCAACTGGGCCTGTCGCGCCAACTATCGCCGTCGCGCAGCAATGGCTTGAATGCCGTACTGCAACGCATGCGAGACCTGACGCGTACACAGAAATAATGTGGGAGCTGGCTTGCCTGCGATAGCCATAGGTATCTACATAACTCTGTTAGCTCAACGGTAACCACGATGCGAAGCGAGCCGCTCTTGATCTGCTTTTGATCTTAGGCGCCCCGTTAAACCACGCTGGCCGGAATTCGACAGGGATTTGGGGGGTAAACCGGCAGGGATGCCGGTTTAGCCGCCCCGCGCCATGGATGGCGCGTGGCGGCGGCCCCCCAAATCACTGGCGGATTACGGGCACACCGAGCCTAAGCGAGGTGCCGAGTGGTGGGGCAAGAGCGCTTTGCTTACTTTCGCGCTTTTCGAAAGTGAGCCGCCGTCAGGGCGGAACCCTAAGTGGCCGTTACCGCAGGAATGGATATGTACACGGTCCAACTGTGTTGACTGTCAGGCCGTCTTCGCAGGCAAGCCAGCTCCCACATTGGATCGCGGGGCATCAGTTATATCTGTGTCGGCTGCCAGGCCGTCACGGGAGCAAGCTCCCTCGCCACAGATTTAGCGTCGTGCCGAAGTTGTGTAGATACCTATGCTGCGATAGCGGCGAATCAGTCAGTATTTTCAGTGGCTGACACACCGCTATCGCAGGCAAGCCAGCTCCCACAATCTGGATCTATGTTCGGCAATGAGATTTAACTGGGTCTGATGCGCTCCGACGGCCTGCGCACTCCCGCCACAATCTTGTCCACCGCCTTGGTCGCCGCCACCATACCGAACGTGGCCGTGACCATCATCACTGCGCCAAACCCTCCGGCGCAGTCCAGCTTCACGCCATCACCGACAAAACTCTTCTGCAAACAGATGCTGCCATCGGGCTTGGGATAGCGCAGTTGCTCGGTGGAAAACACGCACGGCACGCTGTAATGACGGGTCACCGTGCGCGAGAAGCCATAATCGCGGCGCAAGGTAGAGCGTACTTTCGACGCCAGCGGATCATTGAAGGTGCGGTTCAGGTCGCACACCTGGATCAGCGTGGGGTCAATCTGCCCGCCGGCACCGCCAGTAGTGATGATCTGGATCTTGCGACGCTTGCACCAGGCAATCAGCGCCGCCTTGGCGTTGACCGCGTCGATGCAGTCGATCACGCAGTCGATAGTCGGGGTGATGTACTCGGCCATGGTGTCGCGGGTGACGAAGTCTGCCACCGCGTGCACGGTGCACTCAGGATTAATACCGCGCAAACGCTCGGCCATCACTTCGACCTTAGGCTTGCCCACGGTGCTGTCCAAGGCATGCAACTGGCGGTTGCTGTTGCTGACGCAGACATCGTCCAGGTCAAACAGCGAAATCTCGCCCACCCCGCAGCGGGCAATCGCTTCCGCCGCCCAGGAACCCACGCCGCCGACGCCGACAATCGCCACATGGGCCGCTTTCAAGCGCTCCAGGCCCTCAAGCCCGTACAAGCGGGCGACGCCTGCAAACCGCGGATCTTCTGTACTCATCATCATTACCCCAAAAACCGGCGCGCATTATAGGGCTACGGAGCGGCAAGTTTTAAGCTACAAGTTACAAGTGAAGAACTTAGATGGAGTTTCGCAGACTAACGTCCGGCTTTTCTCTGTCTGCTGTACGCTCAGGGAAGCGCCAGTGTAGGATGCGCGCCGTTCGGCGCAGGCCGACACCTCTTTCGTTCCGCACCCTTTGGAACCCGACATAACCATGGCATCGCGTAAATTTGGACTCAACCTGGTGGTGGTGCTGGCAATTGCCGCGCTGTTCACCGGTTTCTGGGCGCTGATCAACCGCCCGGTCACCGCTCCCAACTGGCCCGATCAGATCTCCGGTTTTTCCTACTCGCCGTTCCAGCAAGGCCAGTACCCGCAGAAAGGCCAGTACCCTACTGACGAACAGATGCGTCAGGACCTTGCGATCATGAGCAAGCTGACGGACAACATCCGTACCTACTCGGTGGACGGCCCCCTGGGGGATATACCCAAGCTGGCCGAAGAGTTTGGCCTGCGCGTGACCCTGGGGATCTGGATCAGCCCGGACCTTGAGCGTAACGAGCGGGAGATCCAGCGCGCTATCGAGATCGCCAACACCTCGCGCAGTGTCGTGCGCGTAGTGGTGGGCAACGAAGCGTTGTTCCGTGAAGAAATCACCCCCGAAGCCCTGATCGTACTGCTCGACCGCGTGCGCGCCGCCGTGAAAGTCCCGGTGACCACCTCCGAGCAATGGCACATCTGGGAAAAGAACCCGCAACTGGCCAAGCACGTCGACCTGATCGCCGCGCACATCCTGCCGTTCTGGGAATACATCCCAATGGACAAGGCCGGCCAGTACGTTCTCGACCGCGCCAAGGACCTGAAGAAAGCCTTCCCGAAAAAGCCACTGCTGCTATCGGAAGTGGGCTGGCCGAGCAACGGCCGTATGCGCGGTGGCAATGAGTCGTCGCCGGCCGACCAGGCGATTTACCTGCGTACGCTGGTCAACAAGCTCAACCGCCAGGGTTACAACTACTTTGTGATCGAGGCCTTCGACCAGCCGTGGAAGGTCAGCGACGAAGGGTCGGCGGGTGCGTATTGGGGTGTATTCAATGCCGCGCGCCAGCAGAAATTCAATTTTGACGGCCCGGTGGTGGCGATTCCGCAATGGCGGGTACTGGCCATCGGTTCGGTGGTGCTTGCGCTGCTGTCCCTGACCCTGTTGATGATCGACGGCTCGGCCCTGCGCCAGCGGGGCCGTACCTTCCTGACCTTCATTGCGTTCCTGTGCGGGTCGGTGCTGGTCTGGATCGGCTACGACTACAGCCAGCAATACAGCACGTGGTTCAGCGTGACGGTCGGGGTGTTGCTGGCACTCGGCGCCCTGGGCGTGTTCATTGTGTTGCTGACCGAAGCCCACGAACTGGCGGAAGCGGTGTGGACCCACAAGCGTCGGCGTGAATTCCTGCCCGTGGAAGGCGACTCGGACTACCGCCCGAAAGTGTCGATCCACGTGCCGTGCTACAACGAACCACCGGAAATGGTCAAGCAGACCCTCGACGCCCTGGCCGCCCTCGACTATCCGGATTATGAAGTCCTGATCATCGACAACAACACCAAGGACCCGGCGGTGTGGGAGCCGGTGCGCGACTACTGCGAAACCCTCGGCCCGCGCTTCAAGTTCTTCCACGTCGCGCCCCTGGCCGGTTTCAAGGGCGGCGCGCTGAACTACCTGATCCCGCACACCGCCAAGGATGCCGAAGTGATCGCAGTGATCGACTCGGACTACTGCGTATCGCCGAACTGGCTCAAGCACATGGTGCCGCACTTCGCCGACCCGAAAATCGCGGTAGTGCAGTCGCCCCAGGATTACCGCGACCAGAACGAAAGCACCTTCAAGAAGCTCTGCTACGCCGAATACAAGGGCTTCTTCCATATCGGCATGGTCACCCGTAACGACCGTGACGCGATCATCCAGCACGGCACCATGACCATGACCCGCCGCTCGGTGCTTGAAGAGCTGGGCTGGGCCGACTGGTGCATCTGTGAAGACGCCGAACTGGGCCTGCGTGTGTTCGAGAAGGGCTTGTCGGCAGCGTACTACCACGACAGCTACGGCAAGGGCTTGATGCCGGATACCTTTATCGACTTCAAGAAACAGCGTTTCCGCTGGGCCTATGGCGCGATCCAGATCATCAAGCGCCACACCGCCAGCCTGTTGCGCGGTAAAGACACCGAACTGACCCGTGGCCAGCGCTACCACTTCCTTGCGGGCTGGTTGCCGTGGGTGGCCGACGGCATGAACATCTTCTTTACCGTCGGCGCCCTGTTGTGGTCTGCGGCAATGATCATCGTGCCGACTCGGGTCGACCCGCCATTGCTGATTTTCGCGATCCCGCCGTTGGCGTTGTTTGTGTTCAAAGTCGGCAAGATCATCTTCCTCTATCGTCGTGCGGTAGGTGTGAACTTGAAAGATGCGTTCTGCGCGGCACTGGCCGGGTTGGCGCTGTCTCATACCATCGCCAAAGCGGTGTTGTACGGCTTCTTCACCAGCAGCATTCCGTTCTTTCGTACACCGAAAAACGCGGATAACCACGGCTTCTGGGTGGCGATTTCCGAAGCCCGCGAAGAAATGTTCATCATGCTGCTGCTATGGGGCGCGGCGCTGGGGATCTACCTGGTGCAAGGCCTGCCGAGCAATGACATTCGCTTCTGGGTGGTGATGTTGCTGGTACAGTCGCTGCCGTACGTGGCGGCGCTGATCATGGCGTTCTTGTCGTCGCTGCCCAAACCTTCGACGGCGCCTGAGGCTGCGCCGGCGGCGTAAAAAGTCACGCGATGCACTAAACGGCGGCCCTTGGCCGCCGTTTTGCTATAAGATAACGGCCCTTTTGCGTGCCTTACACCCATCACTGTAGGAGCGAGCTTGCTCGCGAAAATCGTTAACGATAACGCGGGCATCCTGAATGCACGCGGTGCCCTTGAGTTTTTCGCGAGCGAGCTCGCTCCTACAGTTAGAACGTCGCCGCCTCGATTTCCGGAGTTCCCCCCATGACGGCCCATGCCGACCTTTCGCCGACCCTTCAACTTGCCATCGACCTGATCCGTCGCCCGTCGGTCACGCCGATCGATGCCGATTGCCAGAAGCTGATGATGCAGCGCCTGGGCGACGCCGGTTTTGCGCTTGAACCGATGCGCATCGAAGATGTGGACAACTTCTGGGCCACCCACGGCAAGCACGAAGGCCCGGTGCTGTGCTTTGCCGGTCACACCGACGTGGTGCCGACCGGCCCGGTACAGGCCTGGCAGAACGACCCGTTCGATGCGTTGATCGATGACAACGGCATGCTCTGCGGCCGTGGGGCGGCGGACATGAAAGGCAGCCTGGCGGCGATGCTGGTGGCGGCGGAACGTTTCGTCAGCGACTACCCGGACCACAAGGGTTCGGTCGCCTTCCTGATCACCAGCGACGAAGAAGGCCCGGCGCACCACGGCACCAAGGCCGTGATCGAACGCCTGGCCGCACGCAACGAGCGCCTGGACTGGTGCATCGTCGGCGAACCGTCGAGCACCAGCCTGGTGGGCGACGTGGTCAAGAACGGCCGCCGTGGTTCCCTCGGCGCCACCTTGACAGTGCGCGGTGTACAGGGCCATGTGGCTTACCCGCATCTGGCAAAGAACCCGATCCACCTGGCCGCACCGGCGCTGGCCGAACTCGCTGCCGAGCATTGGGATGACGGCAACACGTTCTTCCCGCCAACCAGCTTCCAGATTTCCAACCTCAACTCCGGTACCGGCGCCACCAACGTGATCCCGGGTGACCTGACGGCGGTGTTCAACTTCCGTTTTTCCACCGAGTCCACCGTCGAGGGCCTGCAACAACGCGTCGCGGCCATTCTCGACAAACATGGCCTGGACTGGCACGTGGAGTGGGCGCTGTCGGGCCTGCCGTTCCTCACCGAGCCAGGCGCTCTGTTGGATGCAGTGTCGGCCAGCATCCTGGCGATCACCGGGCGCGAGACCCAGGCGTCTACCAGTGGCGGTACTTCCGATGGGCGCTTCATTGCAACGTTGGGCACCCAGGTGGTCGAACTGGGCCCGGTGAACGCGACGATCCACCAGGTCAATGAACGCATCCTGGCCAGCGACCTCGACGTGCTGACCGAAATCTACTACCAGACCCTGATCAAGTTGCTCGCCTGATGCTTGCCTGCCCCATTTGCAGTGCACCGCTCAATACCGTGGACAATGGCGTGGCGTGCCCGGCCGGGCACCGCTTCGACCGCGCGCGCCAGGGTTATTTGAACCTGTTGCCGGTGCAGCACAAGAACAGCCGCGACCCAGGCGACAACCTGGCCATGGTCGAGGCGCGCCGCGACTTCCTCAACGCTGGCCACTATGCGCCAGTGGCCAAGCGCCTGGCCGAACTGGCCGCCGAGCGTGCACCGCAGCGCTGGGTCGACATTGGGTGTGGCGAGGGTTACTACACCGCGCAAATTGCCCAGGCCCTACCCCACGCCGACGGCTATGCCCTGGATATCTCCAAGGAAGCGGTCAAGCGCGCGTGCAAACGCAACCCGGCGCTGACCTGGTTGATCGCCAGCATGGCCCGCGTGCCATTGGCCGATGCCAGCTGCCAGTTCCTCGCCAGCGTGTTCAGCCCGTTGGACTGGCAAGAGGCCAAGCGCCTGCTCAGTCCCGGCGGTGGTTTGATGAAGGTCGGCCCGACCAGCGGCCACTTGATGGAACTGCGCGAGCGTCTTTACGACGAGGTACGCGAGTACACCGACGACAAACACCTGGCCCTGGTGCCGGACGGTATGAGCCTTGCTCACAGTGAAACCCTGGAATTCACCCTGAGCCTGGCCGAACCCCAGGACCGCGCCAACCTGCTGGCGATGACGCCCCACGGCTGGCGGGCCAGTGCCGAGCGCCGCCACGAGGTGATCGAGGCGGCCGAGCCGCTGCAGGTCACGGTGTCGATGCGTTACGATTATTTCGTGCTTCAATGACTGACATTCACCCATCCGCGAATGGATTTTCGAATCCCGCAACGAGGAACATCCATGCGCCAACCCGATATTGAGATTTACCTGAAGGACGCCGACGTCGATCACAAGGCCATCGCTGCCTGGCTGGGCGCCGCACTCGGCCCGTGTACCGACTGGGTCCAGAAAGGCCAGACCTACAAGTGCAAGGCCGGCAGCGTGCCGGTGACCTGGCTGCCCAAGGCGGTGGGCAAATGGAACAGCCTGTACCTGGAAAGCGACCAGACCCCGTGGGACGACGACATCGCCTGCGCCCGCGCCGCGTTTGCCGCGCTGAACGTCGAAGTGCGTTGCGCACCGGGCACCTGGGTTGAGGAAGAAGGTGAGGAAAGTGCCGACACCTGGATTCGCATCAGCGAAGACGGTGAAGAGCAGATCACTTGGAAGACCGCCTGAAGATCGTTCCCACGCTCTGCGTGGGAAAGTAGCCTGGGACGCTCTGCGTCCCAAAGCGTGACGCGGAGCGTCACAAGAGGCGTTCCCACGCAGAGCGTGGGAACGATCAAACAAAGTTGTTACAGGCCCACCACATCCTCCGCCTGCAAGCCCTTCTCGCCCGTCACCACGGCGTACTCCACCTGCTGGCCCTCGGCCAACGAACGGTGGCCTTCACCGCGAATGGCGCGGTAGTGCACAAACACATCCTTGCCATCCTCACGCTGGATAAAGCCGTAGCCCTTTGCATCGTTGAACCACTTCACATTGCCGGTTTCGCGCGTTGACATCTGTTCACTCCCACTGGTTTTTTATTGTTGAGTCGCTCGCATTGAACTGCCGAGTATAAGACAGGCTCAAAAACCATCAACTCAACTTTACATCGCTGCTTTTTTGCCGATTTTCGGCGAATACGGCACACTACCCGCCCGAGCGCCTGCTCGGTTTTTTCCACTTGAAGCAGCTCGCCTATGACCCGCTCCCCGTTCCGCCGTCTGGTGTTTGGCACCTTGCGCCGACTGTTGTACCTCTGGGTTCGCTCGGAGACGATCAACCAGTCGTCCCTAACCCTCAACCTGGACCGCAGCCGGCCGGTTTTCTACGTCCTGCAATCACCCTCCCTCACCGAGTTGGCGGTGGTCGATGCCGAGTGCACCAAGGCTGGCCTGCCACGTCCGGTGCTGCCGGTGTCGGTGGGGCCGTTGATGGAGCCTGCGGCGTTCTTCTACCTCACGCCAGACCCGGATTGGCTCGGCCGCCAGGACAAGCGCGGTGCACCGCCGACCCTGACGCGCCTGGTCAACACCCTCACCGAACACGCCGAAGAGAATGCACAAATCATTCCGGTCAGTGTGTTCTGGGGCCAATCCCCCGAAAGCGAGTCCAGCCCGTGGAAGCTGTTGTTCGCCGACAGCTGGGCGGTCACCGGGCGTCTACGCCGGTTGTTGAGCATCCTGATCCTGGGGCGCAAGACCCGCGTGCAATTCTCCGCGCCTATCAACCTGCGTGAATTGATCGAGCACAATAAAGGCCACGAACGCACCGTACGCATGGCCCAGCGCATCTTGCGTGTGCACTTTCGTAACCTGAAGACGGCAGTGATCGGCCCCGACCTGTCCCACCGCCGTAATCTGGTCAAGGGCCTGGTCAATATGCCGCTGGTACGCCAAGCCATTGCGGATGAAGCCGAACGCGAAAAGATCGCCCCGGAAAAAGCCAAGGCCCTGGCCCTGCGCTATGGCAACGAGATTGCCTCGGATTACACCTACACCGCGATCCGCTTCCTGGAAGTGGTATTGAGCTGGTTCTGGAACAAGATCTACGACGGTATCAAGGTCAATAACATCGAGGGCGTGCAGAAGGTGGCCCAAGGCTACGAGGTGATCTACGTGCCTTGCCACCGCAGCCACATCGACTATCTGCTGCTGTCCTACCTGCTGTTCAAGAACGGCCTGACCCCACCGCACATCGCCGCCGGCATCAACCTCAACATGCCGGTGATCGGCAGCCTGCTGCGCCGTGGCGGTGCGTTTTTCATGCGCCGCACCTTCAAGGGCAACCCTTTGTACACTTCGGTGTTCAACGAATACCTGCACACCCTGTTTACCAAGGGTTTCCCGGTGGAATACTTCGTCGAAGGCGGCCGCTCGCGCACCGGGCGCATGCTGCAACCGAAAACCGGCATGCTGGCGATCACCTTGCGCAGCTTCCTGCGTTCCTCGCGCATGCCCATCGTGTTCGTGCCGGTGTATATCGGCTATGAGCGGGTGCTCGAAGGCCGCACTTACCTGGGCGAACTGCGTGGCGCGAGCAAGAAGAAAGAGTCGATCTTCGATATTTTCAAAGTGGTCGGCGCGCTCAAGCAGCGCTTCGGCCAAGTGGCGGTCAACTTCGGTGAGCCGATCAAGCTGGCGGAGTTCCTCGACGCCGAGCAACCGGACTGGCGCGCCCAGGAACTGGGGCCGAACTACAAACCGGCCTGGCTCAACGAAACCACCAATCGCCTCGGCGAACAGGTGGCGCGTCATTTGAACGAAGCCGCTGCGGTGAACCCGGTGAACCTGGTGGCGCTGGCCCTGCTGTCCACCACCCGCCTGGCCCTGGATGAACAGGCAATGGCCCGCCAGCTGGACCTGTACCTGGCGCTGTTGCGTCGTGTGCCCTACTCGCCCCATACCACTTTGCCGGAGGGCGATGGCCTGGCGCTGATCAAGCACGTCAAGGACATGAACCTGTTGTCCGAGCAGAGTGACGCCCTGGGCAAAATCGTTTATCTGGATGAGCAGAATGCCGTCCTGATGACCTACTACCGCAACAATGTGCTGCACATCTTCGCCCTGCCAGCGTTGCTGGCGAGCTTCTTCCAGAGCAGTTCGCGCATGACCCGCGAACAGATCCTGCGCTACACCCACGCGCTCTACCCGTACCTGCAATCAGAGCTGTTTATCCGTTGGTCGCTGGAGGACCTGGACAGCGTGGTCGACCAGTGGCTGGACGCGTTTGTCGAACAAGGCCTGCTGCGTTTCGAAAACGCCGTATACCTGCGCCCGGCGCCGAGTTCGCGGCACTTTGTGCTGCTGACGCTGCTGTCCAAGAGCATCGCCCAGACCCTGCAACGCTTCTACATGGCGATCTCGTTGCTGCTCAACAGCGGCCAGAACAGTATCAGCGCCGAAGAGCTGGAAGACCTGTGCACGATCATGGCCCAGCGCCTGTCGATCCTGCACGGCCTCAATGCCCCGGAATTCTTCGACAAGAGTCTTTTCCGACATTTTATCCAGACGTTGCTGGAGCAAGATGTGCTGCGCCGCGATGAAGCCGGCAAGCTGGGCTATCACGACCTGCTCGGCGAACTGGCCGAAGGCGCCGCCAAACGCGTACTGCCGGCGGATATTCGCCTGTCGATCCGCCAGGTTGCCTTGCACCGCGTGGACGGCGCAGCCGAGGCTGCGGCCGAACCGGTTGCCGTCAACCCTGAAGCACAGCGCTAGACTGAATGAGGCGCCGGGCGGATTCCGGCGCCGTTGAAAAGGAGCCGCACCTTGAAAAAACTCATCCTCCTGGGCCTGACCGCCCTGCTCGGAGCCTGCCACTCGATGACCCCAACCCCGAAGGCCAGCCTCGACGGCGAAGTGTTCTACCTGCAACGTATCGCCCTGCCGCCAGCCGCCACCTTGAGTGTCAGCCTGCAGGACGTGTCCTTGATGGACGCCCCGGCCGTGACCCTCGCCGAACAGAAAGGCCCGGTCAAAGGCCAGGTGCCGCTGCCGTTTCACCTGAGCTATGACCCGGCCCAGGTTAAGCCAGGCCACACATACTCGGTCAGCGCTCGCATCGAGCTGGACGGCAAGCTACTGTTTATCACCACCGAGCGGCACACCGTGCAGCTCAACGGCCAGGACCCACAACCGCTGCGCCTGCGCGTGGATGCGGCTGCACACTGATCATTCCCACTTCATAAGGAAGCGCCCATGCTCCGCAAATCTCTTCGCCTCACCGCCCTGTGTGCTGGCTTGCTATTCGGCGCCAACGCCATGGCCCTGGATCTCGGCAGCCTGTCCCAGGGTGACGCCAGCGGCGGCCTCAAGGATGCCTTGACCCAAGGTGCACAGATTGCTGTGAAACAGCTCGGGACGCCCGGTGGTTTCAGCAACAACCCGGACGTGAAGATCGGCCTGCCGGGCAAACTCGGCAAAGTCGCCGACAAGTTGAAAATGTTCGGCATGGGTGACCAGGTCACGCAGCTGGAAACCAGCATGAACAAGGCGGCGGAAACCGCCGTGACCCAGGCCCAGCCGATCCTGGTCAACGCTGTGAAGAACATGAGCGTGACCGACGCCAAGGGCATTCTCAGCGGTGGCCAGGACTCCGCCACCCAGTACCTGAACAAAAGCAGCCGTGAAGAGATTCGCGCCAAGTTCCTGCCTATCGTCAAGGCCGCCACCGACAAAGTCGGCGTGGCCCAGCAGTACAACGCCCTCGCCGGCAAGGCCGCGGCCTTTGGCGCGGTGGACGCCAAGAGCGCCAACGTTGAGAACTACGTGACCGAGCAGGCCCTGGATGGTTTGTTCAAGATGATTGCGCAGCAGGAAGAAACGATTCGCAAGAATCCAGCGGCTGCGGCTACCAGCTTGGCCAAGAAGGTGTTTGGCGCGCTGTAAAACCTGCCGATCTGCCCTGCCCCCCCACAAGCGCCTCGTATTCTCGAGGCGTTTGCGCAAAAAAGAGCCTCAAAGTCAGTAATTTATGGCCGCCTTCATGACAATCGTCAGCTCAACGGTTTTTATGTAGCAACACTTCGGAGGGGGCTCGGGATTGCACTCTTCAGGAGGTTTGGGTTTGCATTCCTCAGGAGGCTTGGGTCTGCATTCCTCAGGAGGCTTGGGTCTGAAACTCTCAAGGGGCTTGGGTTTGCAATACCCAGGGCGCTTGGGCTTACAACGTTCCGGAGGGCTGGGTTTACACTTTTCAGGAGGTTTTGGCCTGCTGGGCGGACGCAGAAAAGCCTTCAAACTAGCTATACACATGGCGAACTCCTTAAATTCATTCCAATCACTACTGTTTCTGCCGACGAGCAAGAGCAGTAGGTACCTGCCAACCAGGTAACATTGAGTGGCAATCAATAAGGAAAGGTTCCTAGGCCCGTGTAGTGAGCTTCCTATCTCTCACATAGGAAAATTGCTCATTCTGCCGCATGTCCACGGTGACGGGGCGCGTACGCTCTACGCCCCGACAACCGAGATGACAGCCTGATTATCCAGCGTCCTTTTTGACGCGAAACCACGCAGCATAAAGCGCCGGGAGAAAGAGCAAGGTCAATGCCGTAGCCACGATCAACCCTCCCATGATCGCCACGGCCATCGGCCCGAAGAACACACTGCGCGACAGCGGAATCATCGCCAGCACCGCCGCCAGTGCCGTCAGAACAATCGGGCGAAAGCGTCGGACCGTAGCTTCGATAATCGCCTGCCAAGGTGCCAGGCCGGCCTTGATGTCTTGCTCGATCTGGTCCACCAAAATCACCGAGTTACGCATGATCATTCCCGACAGCGCGATGGTGCCAAGCATGGCGACGAAGCCGAAGGGTTGGTGGAATACCAGCAGGAACAGGGTCACGCCGATCAGCCCCAACGGTGCGGTGAGAAAGACCATCGCCGTGCGCGAAAAGCTGCGCAGTTGCAGCATCAGCAAGGTCAGCACCACCACGATAAACAGCGGTACGCCGGCCTTCACCGAGTTTTGCCCACGCGCTGAATCTTCAACCGTGCCGCCCACTTCCAGCAGGTAGCCGTCCGGCAGTTCGGCACGTACATCGGCGAGCGTCGGCAAGATCTGCTGCACGAGGGTCGCCGGCTGTTCCTTGCCATAGATATCGGCCCGCACAGTCACCGTGGGCAAGCGGTTGCGATGCCAGATGATGCCCTCTTCGAAGCCATATTCGAGGGTGGCAATTTGCGACAGCGCCACGCTTTTACCATTGTCGGTGGGCACGGCAAGGCTCGGCAGGCGCGACAGTTCGCTACGCTCATGCACCGTGCCGCGCAGGAGGATCTCGATCAATTCGTTGTCCTCACGGTACTGGCTGACGCTGGAGCCGGTCAGGGAACTCTGCAGGAATTTCGCCAGGTTGGCAGTGCTCACGCCGAGGGCGCGGGCACGGTCCTGGTCGATATTCAGGTACACGATTTTGCTTGGCTCTTCCCAATCCAAGTGCACATTGACCACATGGGTATTTTCGCGAACCTTCGCCGCCACTTTGCGCGCCAGCGCGCGCACCTCTTCGATGTGCTCGCCGGTCACGCGAAACTGCACCGGGTAGCCTACGGGCGGGCCGTTCTCCAGCCGTGTGACACGCGAACGCAGGTCGGGAAATTGCTCGTTGAGGGTTTCGATCAGCCAGGTGCGCAGGCTTTCTCGCTCCTCGATGGTGTTAGCCAGCACCACAAACTGGGCGAAGCTGGCAGCGGGCAATTGCTGGTCCAGTGGCAGGTAAAACCGCGGCGAACCGGTGCCCGCGTAGGCGACATAGTTGTTGATGCCGGCATGCTCCTTGAGCAACGCCTCCAGGCGTTTGACCTGTTCGGCGGTGTTACTGAGCGAAGCGCCCTCGGCCAGTTTCAGGTCGACCATCAACTCCAGGCGACCGGAAGCCGGGAAGAACTGTTGCGGCACGAAGCGGAACAGTGCAACCGAGCCGATAAACAGCAGCAAGGTCAGCACGATCACGGTTTTACGCCGTTGCACGCACCACTCCACCAGACGTCTTACACGCTGATAAAAGGGTGTGCCGTAAGGGTCCGGGCCGTCGGTACCGTGTTTGGCGGCGTGAATCTTCGCCAGGTCGGGCAGGAGTTTTTCCCCCAGGTACGGCACAAACACCACGGCTGCCACCCAGGAGGCCAGCAGTGCGATGGTCACCACCTGGAAGATCGAGCGGGTGTATTCCCCGGTGCTCGATTGCGCGGTGGCAATTGGCAAGAAGCCCGCCGCCGTGATCAGGGTGCCGGTGAGCATAGGGAACGCGGTACTGGTCCAGGCGAAACTTGCAGCCTTGAGCCGGTCGTAGCCCTGCTCCATTTTGATCGCCATCATTTCCACGGCGATGATCGCGTCATCTACCAACAAGCCCAGGGCCAGGACCAAGGCGCCAAGGGAAATCTTGTGCAGGCCGATGCCCAGGTAATACATGCTGGCAAAGGTCATCGCCAGTACCAGCGGAATCGTCAGGGCAACGACCATGCCGGTGCGCACACCGAGGGAGAAAAAGCTCACCAGCAAAACAATCGCCAACGCTTCAGCCAGTACCTGGACAAACTCGCCGACGCTGGTCTTTACCGCTGCTGGTTGGTCCGACACTTTGCGCAGCTCCATCCCTGCCGGAAGGTTCTTTTGCAGGCGTGCGAATTGCGTTTCAAGGGCCTTGCCCAATACGAGGATGTCGCCACCGTCGCGCATGGCCACGGCCAGGCCGATGGCATCTGCGCCCATGTAGCGCATACGCGGTGCCGGTGGGTCGTTGAAACCTCGATGGATGTCAGCCACGTCACCGATGCGGAAAGTGCGATCCCCCACACGTATCGGAAAGTTGCGGATCTCTTCCACCGTCTTGAAGTTGCCAGAAACGCGCAATTGCACGCGCTCGGTAGGGGTTTCAAAGAAGCCGGCGGTGGAGACCGCATTTTGTTCCTGCAACGCCTGCTGGACCGCGGCCAAAGGCAAGCCGAGGGTGGCGAGCTTGAGATTGGACAGCTCGATCCAGATCTTCTCGTCCTGCAAGCCGAGCAGCTCGACCTTGCCCACATCCGGGACGCGTTGCAGTTGGATCTGGATACGGTCGGCGTAGTCCTTGAGCACGGCGTAGTCGAATCCGTCGCCGGTCAGGGCGTAGATATTGCCGAACGTGGTGCCGAACTCATCGTTGAAAAACGGCCCCTGGATATCCGGCGGCAAGGTGTGGCGGATGTCGCTGATTTTCTTGCGCACCTGATACCACAGCTCGGGAATCTGCGCCGAACGCATCGAATCACGGGCAATAAAGGTGACCTGGGATTCACCGGGGCGGGAGAACGACACGATGCGTTCGTACTCACCAGTCTCCATGAGTTTTTTCTCGATTCGCTCGGTGACCTGGCGCGATACCTCCTGGGCCGTGGCCCCGGGCCAGTTGGTCTTGATCACCATGGCCTTGAAGGTAAAGGGCGGGTCTTCGCTTTGCCCCAGCTTGGTGTAGGACAAGGTGCCAACCACGGCCAGCAGGATCATCAGGAACAGTACGATCTGGCGATTACGCAACGCCCATTCGGAAAGATTGAAACCCATGGGGACTACTCCTTGGCCGCCAGATTAACCACACGGTTGGAGCGATCCACCGGGCGCACTAATTGGCCTTCATGGAGTACATGCACGCCTGCGGCAACCACCCAATCGGTGGCGGCCAATCCTTCCAGTATCGGTACGGTGTTCTCGCCAAAGGCACCAATGCGCACGGGAGTGCGTTCAAGGGTGTTGTCCGGTTGTACACGCCAGACGTAGGACGCGCCGTTTTCGGCACTCAGGGCAGACAAGGGTACCGACAGCGCAATGACACCGTCGGCCTGGATGAAAACCCGCGCACTTTGACCCAGTTCGGCGGGCACTTTGCCGCCAGTGAAGGCCACACGCGCGGCGAAAGTGCGGGATTTGGGATCGGCCGCGGGAGACAGCTCACGAATGCGCCCGGCAAAGCGTTGCTCTGGCTGGCTCCATAACTCCACCGACACTGGCTGGCCGACCTTGAAGCGGCCAAAGCCCTGTTCAGGCAGGCTGATCAACACTTCACGCTCGCCATCGGTGGCCAGGGTGAACACGGTCTGGCCAGCGGAAACCACTTGCCCCACTTCGACCGCACGCTTGGCGACCACCCCGTCCTGAGGCGCACGCAGCACGGCGTAGCCGGCCTGGTTGCTCGACACATCGAACTCGGCCTTGATCTGCTTAAGGCGTGCTTCACCGGCTCGATAGAGGTTTTCGGAATTGTCGTACTGCGACCGACTGACCATCTGCCGGTCCATCAAGGTCTTGTAGCGATCTCGCTCCGCACGCACCAGGCTGAGATTGGCCTCTGCAGCGGCTACTTGAGCGCGGGTCGCTTCCAGTTGCAGGCGCACGTCCTGGGGGTCGAGTTCGGCCAGCGGCTGGTTGGCCTTGACCCGCTCGCCCTCCTCCACCAGGCGCTTGCTGACTTTACCGCCGATGCGAAAGGCCAGGTCCGGCTCATAACGGGCACGCACCTCACCAGGGTAGCTGTCCATCGCCTGTGCCGAAGGCTGCGGTTGCACCACCATGGCCGGACGTACGGTGGTCTGGGCCGCTTCTTCATGGCCGCACGCGGCTAACAGGAAGACCAGGCTGACAGGCAAAGCAAGGGGCAGGAAAGCGCTGCGCATGCTGAAGGACCTTTCGCAAATAGAGCTTGGAATAATTATACTGACCGGTATGTTATTAATACCAAACTCACCAGTCCAGTATTAAAGGTGAAAATGTCCGACAATCCTCTGAACACCGCAAGCCCCGGGCGTCCCAAGGACATGGCAAAACGCCAGGCAATCCTCGAATCGGCGAAATCGCTGTTCCTGGACAAGGGTTATGCGAACACCAGCATGGACGCCGTTGCCCTGGCCGCCGGCGTATCGAAGCTCACGGTTTACAGCCACTTCACCGACAAGGAGACGCTGTTCACCGCTGCGGTGGTGGCCAAATGTGAAGAGCAGTTGCCGGTGATGTACTTCGAGCTTCCCGAAGGCATGCCCGTCGAGACGGTGTTGCTCAACATCGCACGCGGCTTTCATCGGCTGATCAACAGCGAGGAGTCGGTAAACCTGCATCGCCTGATGATGACCACCGGCAATCAGGACGTGAAACTCTCCCAGATATTCTTCAACGCCGGCCCCATGCGCATGCTGCAAGGCATGGAGCGCCTGCTCGGCAAGATTCACCAGGGCGGCGCCCTGAGCATCGACACACCGTTCAAAGCCGCGGAGCACTTTTTTTGCTTGCTCAAGGGCACGGCGAACTTTCGTTTGTTGTACGGGTGTGGCGGGCAATTGAGTGCGCAAGAGGCCGAGGAGCATGTGCAGGACGTGGTGAAGTTGTTTATGCGGGCCTATCGCAGCACGGGGCTCGACAGCACTGCATAGGCGGTAGCAACCGACGGTAACCACGATGCGAAGCGAGTCGCTCTTGATCTGCTCTTGATCTGCTTTTGATCTGCTTTTGATTTTGATCTTAAGCGCCCCGTCAAACCACGCTGGCCGGAATTCGACAGGGATTTGGGGGGTAAACCGGCAGGGATGCCGGTTTAGCCGCCCCGCGCCATGGATGGCGCGTGGCGGCGGCCCCCCAAATCACTGGCGGATTACGGGCACACCGAGCCTAAGCGAGGTGCCGAGTGGTGGGGCAAGAGCCCTTTGGTTACTTTGGGCTGGGCCGGCATTCCGGCTTTTCCAAAGTGACCCGCCGTCAGGGCGGAACCCTAAGTAGCCGTTACCGCAGCAATGGATATGTACACAATCCAACTGTGTTGACTGCCAGGCAGCCTTCGCGAGCAAGCCCGCTTGTTTGGATAGCGCGGCGTCAGGTAGATAGGTGTCGGCTTTCAGGCCGTCATCGCAGGCAAGCCCACATTGGGATTGCGGCGCGCCAGAGAGATAGGCATCGGCTGTCAGGCCGTCTTCGCAGGCAAGCCAGCTCCCACAGTTGGATCTCGCCGCACCTGGGAGATAAGTGCTGCTGTTTGCAGCTTACGGCTTGAGCGCTTTCTTGGGATAAATGTCGTAGCGGCTGGACTTGCCATCCAGCGCATGGCTTGGCTTCGGCCCCTCAATACAGGGTGCCTTGCGCGGCCGCTTGACCACCACCCGATGGCTGGCCAAAGCCAGAGCGGCCGCAAGCAACGCCGGTGCATCCGGGTCATCGCCCACCAACGGCCGGAACAGGCGCATTTCCTTCTTCACCAGGGCAGTTTTCTCACGGTGCGGAAACATTGGGTCCAGGTAGATCACCTGAGGCGGCTCGCCCTGCCAATTGAGCATCACGTCGATGGAGTTGCCCTTGAGCAGCTTCATGCGCGCCACAATCGGCGCCACGTCAAAATCTTCGGCAGCGCGTGCCAGGCCATCTTCGAGCAAGGCGCCGATCAACGGCTGGCGCTCGATCAGGCTCATCTCACACCCGAGGCTGGCCAGCACGAACGCGTCCTTGCCCAAGCCAGCCGTGGCATCCAGCACTCGCGGGCGCACGCCCTGGGCGATGCCCACCGCCTTGGCGATCATCTGCCCGCTGCCACCACCATACAATCGCCGATGCGCCGCGCCGCCTTCGACAAAGTCGACCCGCACCGGCCCTGGCGCATCAGGCCCAAGCTGTTGCAACTGCAAACCGTGCTCCCCCACTTGCAGGGAAAAATCCGCATCGGCCACCTGCAGAGGCAACCCCAGCAGCGAAGCCCACTGTTCAGCGCGGGCCTGGAAGCTGTCAGCCAAGGCTTGGACCTGGATGCGGCTGGCCGCTGGTTGTTCGTTCATCAATCGCCACGCTCAAAAAAATTAAGGATCGGCAAACAACAGCCGATAAAAATTACAGTCAGGTATTTTGCCAGAGCTGAGCGTCGACCGAGAAAAATGTCAGACATTCTTCCCCTTTCCATCGGTGTACTGCCGACCCACAACCATTACGGCCTGCGCAATACCCAAGCGCTGGCCGGGGTGAGTCATGTGTGGCAGGACTTCTTTGCCCGCGCGTTGGCCGAGCAGCTCGGTGAAACGCCGGACGCGCTCGCCGCCAAGACGCCTGCCCCGGCAGACCCGGCGGTTGAACCCCGCGAAGGCGCCGACCTGCTGGCGCAGATCCTCACCCAGCGTGAGTGCGATGTGAAAGACACCGAGATCGCCCCGCCGGAACCGCTCTTCCTGCCAATTGCCGAGTTCGAAACCGAGCTGCTGCCACCGGCCGCGACGCCGTTCCCGGAAGAAGAAATAGTCGCCCAGCAACGCCAGCAAGCGTTTGAGAGCGAGTGGGTGCGCCCCATCGTGCTGAACGCCGGCCAACCGCTACCCGAGCCAGGCCCGGCGCCACAACCACGCCCCCTGCACCTGCCAATTGCCGAATTCGAGCTGGACCTGCTGCCACCGGCCGCCACGCCGTACCCCGAAGAAGAACTGCTGGCGCAGCAAAAGGCCCTGGATTTCGATTACTACTGGGCACGCCCGCTGGTGACCCACAACCTGCGCCTGGCCGCCTGAACCCTAGCGACACACCCACCAACGCCCCATGTCCAGATGGAAATGGTTGCGATGGGCGGCGTTGTAGTCCGGGCTCAACACCACGTTGAAATCATCACAGGCGCCATCGCGTACCAAACGCAGGAAACGCGCGCTGTCGCCCTGACCTGGCCAATCCTTGAGCACGCTGATGCTGCGCCCATCGGCCAGGCGAAAACCGGCGATATCCAGGGCATTGGCCGAGGCATGCTGGCTGAGCCTCCCGTCGGCGCGATTGTAGATGTTACGGCAGGCAAAACTGCCCAAATGCTCGACGCGGCTCACCGCCTGGCCAAATACCGCTTGAGCCGCCGGCTGCAGGCTGTGGCGCTCGAACAAGGCGAACGCCACCGCCAGCGGGCAACTGGCGAGAAAGCTGCTGCTCAAGGCCACGTCAGCGCCCTGCACACGCAGAATATTACGCAAGGGGCATGCCGCATCCGCCGATGTATCGGCCTGGCGGCTCACGCGCAGACCAGAGGTGTTCAACACCTGGTCACACAGCGCTGGATCATCCTGCAAACGACTGAGCTTGTAGCGCGTCAACAGGTTGGGGCTCGCTCGCACATCCAAGGGCGCCCAGGGGTTCCATTCAGGCGGCACCCAACCCCGCCAGACAGCCAGCGCAAAGGCGCCCACCAGCACCAGCAACACACTCAATGTCTTGACCATACCCACGGCTCAACCCTCAAAGTAGTCCGAGCTGCTCCGCCACGGGTTCTCGATGCAAGGCAGGCAGCGGCGGTAGCCCTGGCAGGCGCACCATCAGCTTGGCGTGGAAGCGCAGCGCCAGTTGTGCCGCGAGACGATTGTCCGAGGTGTGCAGGAACATATAGGGCGTGCGGCCCTCTTCGATCCAACTGGCGATCTTTTCCACCCAGGGAATCAGGAACGGGTCATTGGCCTCAAGGTCCGGATGCCCGATAAAGCGCACCTGGGGAAACTGCGTCAGGGCCGCTGGGCGCGGTGGCACCCGGGGCTTTTTGGACTGGGCATGCAGCACCGCTTCGGAGGTAGAGGTACAACTGAACAGGGCACGTGGATCGAGGCAGATGCGCTCGACACCGCGATCGCGCAACAGGCGGTTGAGCATGCGCTCAGCATCACCCTTGGCGAAGAACTGTTCATGACGCACCTCCACGGCCAGCGGCCGATCAATGCCATCGAGAAATCCAGCCAGCTCCGCCAGGCGTGGCGGCGTAAAGCTCTTCGAGAGCTGCAGCCACAGCGGTGAAACGCGCTCACCCAAAGGGCTCATCAAGCCGACAAAACTTTCTGCCGCCGGCAACTGTTCACGCAAATCGCCAGCATGGCTGATATCGCCGGGAAATTTGGCGGTGAAGCGAAAATCATCAGGCATGATTTCGGCCCAGCGCTGCACAGTGGCGGCCGAGGGGCGAGCATAAAAAGTGGTATTGCCCTCAACGGCGTTGAAGACCTGGGAATAGAGCCCGAGGTAATCGCTGGAACGTGCCTCAACGGGATACAGGTACTCGCGCCAGGCGTTTTCACTCCAGGACGGGCAGCCGATGTAATAAGGCAAACGCATCAGATATGGATATCGAGACCCAGCACTTCCATATCCCATTCGACAAAGCCGGCGGTGGTCAGGTAGCTGGCCAAGGCGGTGGCAACGCTTTTGCTCATGGAACGGGGAAAGACCATGTCTTGCTGACGGGCAGGAACGCCGCTTATGCGTGCGCTCGAGGCGCCTTGAGCTTTGGAAGGCGTATCGGTGTGTACTTCGATGAAGTCCGGTGAATCCTCGACGGACTCGTCTACCGTCACGCTCGCCTTGCGCGGCTTACGCTTGAGGGGGTACGACTGTGAGGAAAAACCGTCTATACGCATACATGCAGACTCGGTATCAATGATGGCAATTTAGCGGCACTTTCCATGGCGCGCAAATGCTCTGGTGATAACTAGAACACATAATTTGTAAAAGGTTTAAAAACCCAGGCAAATTCTGACGATTGGCGAAATTTGCCGCGTAACACCCACATTTTTGGCGTCAAATAATCCCGCGTTCGGCCTTGGTCTGCGCGACTTTATCGCGCAGGTACACCGGTGCTGCCTGGTCCGCCGCAATCGCCTCGCCGCGCTCGAATGCGAAACGTGCCAACGCCAGCAGGTCTTCGGCGTGTGGCAACATCGCTGCGTCCTGCTCGGCACAGGTCACCTTGATGCGTTCGCCATAACCCCAGCCCGTGCCGGCACCGAACCAATCGCCGCTGGCGTCAGCGGGCAACTGCGCCGCTTCGGGGGCCAGCACCGCTTCCGCACCGACCAGGCGCATTTCGCCTGCGGTCTCACGGTAGCAACCCCAGTAAACCTCATCCATGCGCGCATCAATTGCCGCTGCCACTTGCGACGCCCCGTGCTCACGCAACGCGCGCTGGGCCAGTACCGCCAGGTTGGACACCGGCAACACCGGGCGCTCCAGCGCAAAGGCCAGGCCCTGCACCACGCCGATGGCGATGCGCACGCCAGTGAATGCACCGGGGCCACGGCCGAACGCGATGGCATCCACCGCCGCTAGGGTGGTCCCGGCGTCTTCAAGCAATTGCTTGATCATCGGCAACAATTTCTGCGCGTGCAGGCGCGGGATCACCTCGTAGTGGCTCGTGACCTTGCCATCGTGCAGCAAGGCAACGGAGCAAGCTTCAGTCGCGGTGTCCAGGGCCAGCAGGGTACTCATCGGTGTGGGTGTCCAAGTCGGAAAAAAGTGCGCCAGTATAAACAACAACGACCCGCAAGCGGGCCGTTGTCTGTGCCGCTGATCAAGGGATCAGCTCAGTGCTTGCAGCACCTTGGCGGTGATGGCCTCTACCGAGCCCACACCAGGGATGTGGCTGTATTTCGGCTTGCCTTGGGCTGCGGACAGCTTCTGGTAGAAGTCCACCAGGGGCTTGGTCTGGGAATGGTAGACCGACAGGCGATGACGCACGGTTTCTTCGGTGTCGTCTTTACGCTGCACCAGGTCTTCGCCGGTGACATCGTCCTTGCCTTCCACTTTCGGCGGGTTGTAGACGATGTGGTACACGCGGCCAGAGCCTTCGTGAACACGACGGCCAGCGATACGCTGGACGATCTCTTCGTCTTCAACCGCGATTTCGACCACGGCGTCCAACTCCACGCCCGCCTTCACCAAGGCTTCAGCCTGGGGAATGGTGCGTGGGAAGCCGTCGAACAGGAAACCGTTCTTGCAGTCTTCCTGGCTGATGCGTTCCTTGACCAGGTTGATGATCAGGTCATCGGAGACCAGGCCGCCGCTGTCCATCACGCTCTTGGCGATCAGGCCCAGTTCGGTGCCAGCCTTGACGGCCGCACGCAGCATGTCGCCGGTGGAGATTTGTGGAATGCCGAATTTTTCAGTGATGAACTTTGCCTGAGTACCTTTACCGGCCCCGGGAGCTCCCAGCAGAATGACGCGCATCGATGTGCTCCTCAATTTTTTATAGAGATGACGCTCGGATTCGCCGCGTGGGGCCAATCTCGTAAAAATGTGGTTCTAGGCCGATCAAACGGCCAAAGGCTGATCAAGATACACAGCGGGCCCTCACCATACAAGCCGCCAAAAGTCGGAGAAACCCGCGCCGCACATGCGTCAGCGCCAGGGTGTGCCTGAGCGCAACCCACCCTCTCAAACGACGACCGCCCGTTTCCGGGCGGTCGTCGCGGTTTATCCGCAAGCCATTGAGTACACGCAAAAAACCTCAGCCGGTGTTGCGCAAACCGGCCGCGATACCGGCCACGGACACCAGCAGCGCCTGTTCCAGAGGGCTGTCTTGGGCAGCCTCCTGCTGACGGGAACGTGCCAGCAACTCGGCCTGCAACAGGTGCAAGGGGTCGAGGTAGGTGTTGCGCAGGCGGATGAACTCCAGGGTGTCGGGGCTATGGGCCAGCAACTGCGACTGGCCGGTCAGGCCAAGCACCACGTCACACGCCTGCGACAATAGGTCGCGTAAGTGCGCACCCAATGCCAGCAGGTCCGGCTGCACCAGGCGCTCATCATAAAGACGGGCGATATCGGCATCGGCCTTGGCCAGGACCATTTCCAGCATGTCGATGCGCGTGCGAAAGAACGGCCACTGCTCGCGCATCTGCCCCAGCAATTGACCTTCACCGCGCTCCAGCGCCTTGCTCAGTGCCGCTTCCCAGCCGAGCCAGGCGGGCAGCATCAGGCGCGTCTGGGTCCAGCCAAAGATCCATGGGATGGCGCGCAAGCTCTCAATCCCGCCCGCACGACGCTTGGCCGGGCGACTGCCCAAAGGCAAACGGCCCAACTCCTGCTCCGGCGTGGACTGGCGGAAGTACTCGACGAACTGCGGATTTTCCCGCACCACGGCACGGTATGCGCTGACACCGTCTGCCGCCAGTTCGTCCATCAGATGACGCCAGGCAGGCTCGGGAGGCGGCGGCGGTAACAGGGTCGCTTCCAGTACCGCGGCCAGGTAGAGATTGAGGTTCTGCTCAGCGATATCCGGCAGGCCGAATTTGAAGCGAATCATCTCTCCCTGCTCAGTGGTGCGGAACCGCCCCGCTACCGAGCCCGGTGGCTGCGACAGGATGGCAGCGTGCGCCGGGCCACCGCCACGACCAACAGTGCCGCCGCGACCGTGGAACAACAACAGCTCCACCTGTTGCTCGCGGCAGATGTCCACCAGGCGCTCCTGGGCGCGGTACTGTGCCCAGGCGGCTGCCGTGGTGCCGGCGTCCTTGGCCGAGTCCGAGTAGCCAATCATCACTTCCTGCGGGCCCTGCAAGCGCGCGCGGTAACCCGGTAGTTGCAACAGGCGCTCCATCACCGGCCCGGCGTTGTCCAGGTCGGCCAGGGTCTCGAACAATGGCACTACGCGCATTGGCCGCTGTACACCGGATTCCTTCAACAGCAGTTGCACCGCCAGCACATCCGACGCGGCGCCGGCCATGGAGATGACATACGAACCTAATGATGCGGCTGGTGCGGCGGCGATTTCCTTGCAGGTATTGAGCACCTCGGCAGTGTCCGCCGAGGGTTTGAAGTAACCCGGCAGCAATGGCCGCCGATTGGTCAGTTCCTGGGTGAGGAAGCTGATACGCGCATCCTCATCCCAGTCCTCATAACGCCCCAGGCCCAGGTAATCGGTGATTTCGGTCATGGCCGCCGAGTGACGGCTGGAGTCCTGGCGCACATCCAAGCGCACCAGGAACAGGCCGAACGTCACGGCACGGCGCAGGCAGTCGAGCAGCGGGCCATCGGCGATCACGCCCATGCCGCATTCGTGCAGGGACTGGTAGCACAGTTGTAGCGGGTCCAGCAGGTCGCGGTTGTTCTGCAACACCTCGGCCGGCGCCGGGGTGGTGCTGGTCAACGAGGTGTGGGCCCACTGGCGCGTGGCGCGCAGGCGTTCACGCAGTTGCTTTAGCAAGGCACGATAAGGTTCGACGCTGTCGCCGACTTTGGCTTGCAACGCCGGGCTGGCCTGTTGCATCGACAGCTCGGAGGCCAACTGATCAATGTCACGCAGATACAAATCCGCCGCCATCCAGCGCGCCAGCAACAGCACTTCGCGCGTGACCGGCGCGGTGACGTTCGGGTTGCCGTCACGGTCGCCACCCATCCACGAAGCAAAGCGAATCGGCGCAGCCTCCAGGGGCAGGCGCAGGCCGGTGGCGGCGTGCAGGGCCTGGTCGGCCTTGCGCAGGTAATTGGGGATGGCGTGCCACAGCGAATGCTCGATCACCGCAAAGCCCCATTTGGCTTCGTCCACCGGGGTGGGCCGCACCCGACGGATTTCTTCGGTGTGCCAGGCTTCGGCGATCAAGCGTTGCAAGCGCTCGCGAATCTGCTCGCGCTCGGCGGTGGTGAGGTCGCGGTGATCCTGCAAGGCCAGTTGCGCAGCAATGGCATCGTATTTCTGGATCAGCGTGCGGCGGGCCACTTCGGTGGGGTGGGCGGTGAGCACCAGCTCGATGTCCAGCCGCGCCAACTGCCGGGCCAGGGATTCATTGCTGTGACCTTCGCTTTGCAGACGGGCCAGCAACTCCGGCAAAACCCGGGATTCGAACGGCGCGGGTTGCGATTCATCGCGCCGATGAATCAATTGATATTGTTCGGCAATGTTGGCCAGGTTGAGGAACTGGTTGAAGGCTCGGGCCACCGGCAGCAGTTCGTCCTCCTGCAACTGGTTGAGGCTGGCGCTCAACTCATCGCCAGCGGCTTTCTCTGAAACGGCTCCGCGACGGTCGGCCTTGGCGCCTTTGCGGATCTGCTCGATCTTCTCGAGGAAAGCCTCGCCGTACTGCTCTCGAATGGTGTTGCCCAACAGCTCACCCAGCAGGTGAACATCCTCACGCAAGCGTGCATCGATATCACTCATCAGCCAATCTCCAGCCAGAAATCCGGGACGCGCAGGTGCTTCAGAGTGCCGCCGACGTCGGTTTCTGACAAGGCCGAACGCAAACGACTTTAAACCTTGGCGCTTGCAGCTAGTCTCAACGGTGAGTCGCCGCGTCATCCGCGCAGGCGGCTGGTCGCTCATCACCGCCTGCCATCGCAGGCTTTATTGAGGTAGCCATGAAAATTCGAGAACTGGCCCAGCATTGGGAAGAAACCGCCAAGGGTCGTTTGACCAAGTCTGAATACGCCATTCATCTGGATGTAGAAGCCGCTGCACGGCTGGCGGCCATTGCCGAAATGTACCCCAAGCGCCATGTCGAAGAACTGCTCGGCGAGTTGATCGGTGCCGCCCTTGAAGAGCTGGAAGCCAGCTTTCCCTACATCCAGGGCCAGCAGGTAATTGCCACCGACGAAGAGGGTGACCCGTTGTATGAAGACGTCGGCCCCACGCCACGCTTTCTTACTTTATCCCGTCGCCACCTACATGATTTGTCGGCCGGCACTGACGAACAAAAACACTGATAAACATTTATTGACGTCAATTAAACCCACGTATTCCGGGCCTTTTACAGGCCCGGAGGTACCGCCGCACGCCGCGAAAGTTCCATTTTTCAAACACTGACCAATCAGTCAGATATTTTTTTAGGCAAATCGCCATATCCGCTGAACTTTTGAAAAAAGCCTCCGGTCACAGCCAGTAGCCATCACTTGTGGAACGGTCGTTTGAACGGACGCCATGTGCTTTACCGACGGGCCCGAAATCGATACGCCCCGATGGATTTTGATGTTTTTCAGGAGTTATCCAATGGAGTTGAAGACGATGAACACCAGCACTGCCAAATCCTCGTTTAACCACCTGCGCGGGCTCAAATTGGCCGCGCTGGCAATCGGCACCAGCTTCGTTCTGGCTGGCTGCGCCGGCAACCCTCCAACCGAGCAGTACGCCGTAACCCAATCGGCCGTCAACAGCGCAGTCAGCGCCGGCGGTACCGAGTATGCGGCGGTGGAAATGAAGTCGGCCCAGGACAAGCTCAAAGAAGCTGAGATTGCCATGCACGACAAGAACTACGACAAGGCTCGCCAATTGGCTGAACAAGCCGAGTGGGATGCCCGCGTCGCTGAGCGTAAGGCCCAGGCTGCCAAGGCTCAACAGGCTGTGAAGGATTCCCAGAAGGCTGTTGAAGAACTGCGTAAGGAAGGCATGCGCCCAGCTGCAATCATGCAGAAGTAAGCCGCAGCCCCTTGACTGCATCGCACCTGATATCGAATTGAAAGGACGACACGACTATGCGTAAACAATTGATGATCCCTGCCCTGCTGGCGATGAGCGTTGCCTTGGCGGCCTGCTCCACCCCGCCGAACGCGAACCTGGAAAATGCGCGGACCAATTTCTCGTCCCTGCAAACCAACCCGCAAGCCACCAAGCTGGCGGCGCTGGAAACCAAAGACGCCAGCGAATGGCTGGACAAGGCTGACAAGGCCTACCGCGACAAGGAAGACGAGAAGAAAGTCGACCAGTTGGCCTACCTGACCAACCAGCGCGTTGAAGTGGCCAAGGACACCATCGTCCTGCGCGAATCCGAGGCCAAGCTGAAAAACGCTGGTGACGAACGTGCCCGCGCCCTGCTGGACGCTCGTGACGCACAAATCAAGCAACTGCAAAACAGCTTGAACGCCAAACAAACCGATCGCGGCACCCTGGTGACTTTCGGTGATGTGCTGTTCGCCACCAACAAGTCCGATCTGAAATCCAGCGGCCTGGTGAACATCACCAAGCTGGCTCAGTTCCTGCGCGATAACCCAGACCGTAAAGTGATCGTCGAAGGCTATACCGACAGCACCGGTTCCGACTCGTACAACCAGAGCCTGTCTGAGCGTCGTGCCGCTTCTGTTCAGCGTGCACTGGCTCAACAAGGCGTGGATATCTCGCGTATCGTGACCCAGGGTTATGGCAAGGAATACCCGGTTGCCGATAACGGCAGCGTCTCCGGCCGCGCCATGAACCGTCGCGTGGAAGTGACCATTTCCAACGACAACCAGCCGGTCAAGCCACGGTCTTCCGTTGCTAACTGATTGATGCTGGATAAAAAACCCACCTTACGGTGGGTTTTTTTTGGGTTCGTCGAACCCGACTGGACGATGTGTATCTTCGAGCGGCATTTCTATCTTCGCGCTCGATAGCTTGTCCATCAGCTGGCTAAGCTCATGCGTCTGGGCAGCTTTGCGCTCCAGTTCTTCATGCCCTCTCGCCATATTCAACATATTGCGTATCGCAGCAATAGTAATCGCCACTGTCTCGGCCCCAATCTTTATGAGTCATGACGCTTTTGTGGCTTCTGACGCAAGACGGTTCCCGTTATTCATGTTACTGCTGGAAATCAATGGAAATCTTTGCGCTACCTTCGCCACCAGACTTGCTGCCTTCGCCATCAGCGCCTTTACCCTCTTGGCCTTCCATAGCTTTAAGCTTTTCCTCGAGTTCTTTCAGCAGTTTTTTAAGGTCATCCACAGCGCCTCCCGAACCGCCGCCGCCCTCTGAACCACCGGCACCTTGAGATTGCATCTGACCTATTTGCTTCTTCAGATCCTCAATCTCTTTCTTGAGGCTGCCCACGTCACCGGATTGTTGACCTGCATCTTGAGCGCCAAAACCACCTTGGGAAGGACCAACTCCACTTATAGACATATGTGACTCCAAATCAAGTTAAAGAGTTAACCGAATCAGCGTTGCTGCTCGGTCCCAAATCAGTGGCAACTCACTCAAAATGGTTCCAGCTTTCCCCACACTGCCTGTCCTACTGCTCCAATTTCGGCGTTTCTTGACCTATACAACGCACGGCCTGCTTCTTGTTGTTCACCAGCACGCCGCTCAAGCCTTTCTGCTCGGTATCAAACATCACCAACACGCCGTCAACACACTGCGCCACTTGCGCGGCCGGGGTCAGGGAGACTTTGTAATCTTCGCCCGGTATGGTCTTGAGCATGGTGAAATCGCTGAGCAGCAACGCATCTTCCGGCTTGGCGAAGTGCAGATAGCCGTAGTACCACAGGCAGCCAACGGTGCCGATGATGGTACCGATGCCGGTGAGGATCAGCGGGATCATGTTGCGTTCTTCGCTCATTGCGGGCTCTCTGATGAGTCAACTTTAGGAATAGGGTAATTCGGGATTTCCCCCAGGCGGCGCAAGCCGTTGAAGTGCAGCGGGTCGTCCAGATAACGCAGCATGACGGTCTGCCAGGTTTTGTCGGCAAAGGTCTGCACATGGCCGCCACGGGTCAGTTGCAACACCCTGGGCGGTGGCGCCGCTTGATACAGGCGGATGCCATTGGCCACCGGCACGATCGGGTCATCCAGGCTGTGGAACAGCAGCTTGGGCACACCGGTCAACCGGGGCATGGCATTGATCGCACTGTCGGCGTCGGGCACCAGCCACGACAGCGGCACCTGCAACGGCCAGGTTAACCAGGAAGTGCTCAGGGCGAATTGTCCTACGTCACGATAACTGGCTGGCACGCCGTCCAGTACCAAGGCTTTTAGTTGGGCTTGACGCTCCGGGTGGGCTGCCAGGTAATGCACCGCCAGTGCACCGCCCAGGCTTTGTCCGAGAATAATCAGCGGTTGACCCTGGGTTTCAGGCGCCTTGTCGATCCAGCCGAATGCGGCGTCGATATCCTGGTAGATCGCCGGCAACGACGGCTTGCCTTCCGACAGCCCATAGCCGCGATAATCCAGCAACAGCACTTGATAACCCTGCTCCGGCAACCACCAACTGCCCCCCAGGTGCCAGGCGAGGTTGCCGCCGTTGCCGTGCAAATGCAGGACTGTGCCCTTGAGCGGGACACCGGGTTTGGCCGGCAGCCACCAGGCGTGCAGTTTCACGCCATCTGCGGTGGTGAGCGTGACGTCGCGGTATTGCAGGTGGGCTTTTTCCGGGGTGAAGGGTAGGCCGGGCTCGGGGTAGAACAGCAAGGAGCTGCAGCCGTTCAATGTGAGTAGCAGGCATAAAATGCCGAGGATTCTCATCCGTTGAAACCTCGCGAAAGTTCTGAAGACCAGTAAAGATCAAATGTGGGAGCTGGCTTGCCTGCGATAGCGGTCTATCAGTGACTGAGTGCTGGCTGACCCAGCGCTATCGCAGGCAAGCCAGCTCCCACATTTTTTGATTCGGTTTCGTCAGTTACAGGATATTGGAGTAATCCGCCTCGATCCGGTCCAGGCTCAAGTGGTTGAGGAAGTTGGAGAAGCACATCCAGGCCGCCAGCGCGTTCATGTCGCGAAACTGCTCCGGCAGGTACTTGGGCGGCACCACCAGGCCTTCGTCGACCAACTGGCGCAGGGTACGCATGTCTTCAAGGGTGGTCTTGCCGCAGAACAGCAGCGGCACTTGCTCCAGCTTGCCTTTGCGCACAGCGAGCTGGATGTAGTTGTAGACCATGATAAAGCCCTTGAGGTAGGACAAATCCTTGGTAAATGGCAGGCCGGTGGGCACCGAACCACGAAATACCCGGCTGGCATTCCCATAGCTTTCGGCCATTTCAAAGCCTTGCTCGCGGAAGAACTCGAACACCTGCAGGAAGTCGGCGCCCTCCTCCACCATATGGATGGCGCGGGTCCGGTTGGTGAGTTTGCGCAGGCGGCTGGGGTAGGAGGCAAACGTGATGATTTCCATCAGGATCGCCAGGCCTTCCTGGGTGACGGTGGACGACGGCGGGCCCTTGGACAGAAACGTGCAGATCGGCTGGTTCTGGCCGTTGAGGGTGGTGCCCACATGCACCAACCCTTCATGCACTTCGAGGGCGCGAACGTCGCGGTCATTGAACATCGCATCGGCGCGGATCTTGATGTAGTCGGCGCCCGCTGCCGCATCGGCGACAATGCCGTCGGACTCGAACACGCGGATGGTCTCTTCGGCTTCGCCAAACACCTTGTTCAGGCGCGTTTGCAGCAGGCTGACCGCGTCCTTGGCGGTGAGGGTCTTGGCTTCGTCCTTGAGGTCACCCCGGCCATCGATGTTGTTCAGGTAGTCGGAGAGCATCAGGCCAAGGTCGGCCAGGGTCGGGTCGCCGGCGTGGAACGCATCGGAGGCGGCGCCGTAAAGCTCTTGGGAAATCAGACCGAAGTCCTCGGTGCCGCGCGCTTCAAGCATGCGCACCACCATGCGGTATTCACGGCACATGCGCCGCATGATCTGCCCCACCGGACTGAATTGCCCAAGGCGACGGGTGATGTCGCGCTCGATGTTCTGAAACTCCAGCTTCACCGCACTGGAATCGAACGACAGCGGCCGGTTCAGGTAGTAATCACGGTCTACGGCAGGCATCGCCTTGCCCTTGGCCTTGAGAAATCCCTGACGAATGTTCTCGTCCCATTTCACCGCATCAAGGACGCGGATCGGTGTTTGCGCCAGCACAATGCGATCGGACAAGGTGCGTATCGTCTGCTGGTAATCGTCCACCCGGTGCTTCCTCTTTAAACGTTATTGGCCCACGCGCAGTTAGCGCACGGCTTCACATCTGAGCAGCAGGCCCATCAGAGGTAGGAGCTGGCTTGCCTGCCCCCACCCAAAGCAGATTGCGCACAGGGCTAGGCCGAGGCCAATACCAGGTGCATGTGACGCTTGAGGATTTCAAGCATCTCGTCACCCGTCAAAGGCTCTGCGCCGCCCAACAGGCCCTGATATTCCATCCGACTGATGATAGCCGTCAACACCTTGGCATCCTGCTGTGGCTCACGGGAACCCAATACCTGGAAAAACTGCCCGGTGCCCTGCAACAGGATCTGTTGGTGGGAGCGTACCAGTTCGGCCAGGCGCGGGTTGAGCAGGGCTTCCTGGCGAAAAGCCTGCTCGGCCATCAGGTATTCGCGGCGGTTGGTCAACTGGCGCAGCACATAGTCGGCGGTCAGGCGGGCGATATCATCGGCCAGTTGCGAGCGCGACTGCGGGCTGCCGTCACCATAGGCGACCATCTCGCGCAACAGGCCTTCGTTGCGCACCCACAGCTTGCCCATGAAAGCGGCGCTGCGCTCCACGTATTGGGCGAAGGTGTCGGTGAGCAGGTCGTCGATGTCTTTGAAGTAATAGGTGGTGGCCGACAGCGGCACCCCCGCCTCTGCCGCCACTGCCCGATGACGTACGGCCCGCACGCCATCGCGCACGACGATACGCATGGCCGCATCGAGAATGTCTTGCCGGCGCTGCTCGCTGCCCCGCCGACTGGCCTTGCGGCCCTGGTACTGAACACTTTCAGCCACGGCAGCAGCAATGCCGGCGGCACCTTCTTGAGCCATTATGCGGTTCACCACACTTCTTCCTTTAGAGGTGACGCGGAGCGTCACAGAGTGCACTCCCACGCGGAGCGTGGGAACGATCAATGACGAGCACCACTTGAACAGGCCACATAAAAAAGCCGCCTTATAAAAGGCGGCTTCGGATTTCGCTACGGTTACGCTTGTGGCCGCATGTGCGGGAACAGGATCACGTCGCGGATCGACGGCGAGTTGGTCAACAACATCACCAGACGGTCAATGCCGATACCTTCACCGGCAGTCGGCGGCATGCCGTACTCCAGGGCCCGAACGAAGTCGGCATCGTAGTGCATGGCTTCGTCGTCACCGGCGTCCTTGTCGGCCACCTGGGCCATGAAGCGCTCGGCCTGGTCTTCCGCATCGTTAAGCTCGGAATAGGCGTTGGCGATTTCGCGGCCACCGATGAACAGCTCGAAACGGTCGGTGACGTTCGGGTCGTCGTCGTTGCGACGGGCCAGCGGCGACACTTCGAACGGGTATTGGGTAATGAAGTGCGGCTGTTCCAGCTTGTGCTCCACCAGTTCTTCGAAAATCATCACCTGCAGCTTGCCCAGGCCTTCGAAGCCCAGCACCTTGGCGCCGGCTTTCTTGGCAATGGCACGGGCCTTGTCGATGTCGTTGAGGTCGTCAGCGGTCAGCTCGGGGTTGTACTTGAGGATCGAGTCGAACACCGACAAGCGCACGAATGGCTCGCCGAAGTGGAACACCTTGTCGCCGTACGGCACGTCTGTGCTGCCCAGCACCAGCTGTGCCAGCTCGCGGAACAGCTCTTCGGTCAGGTCCATGTTGTCTTCGTAGTCGGCGTAGGCCTGGTAGAACTCCAACATGGTGAATTCAGGGTTGTGACGGGTCGAGACGCCTTCGTTACGGAAGTTGCGGTTGATCTCGAACACCTTTTCAAAGCCGCCAACAACAAGCCGCTTGAGGTACAGCTCAGGCGCAATACGCAGGAACATTTCCATGTCCAGCGCGTTGTGGTGGGTCTCGAACGGCTTGGCTGCGGCACCACCCGGGATGGTCTGCAGCATCGGGGTTTCCACTTCCAGGAAGTCACGCTGCATCAGGAAGCTGCGGATGTGAGCAATGACTTGCGAGCGTACGCGGAAGGTCTGGCGCACGTCTTCGTTGACGATCAGGTCAACGTAGCGCTGGCGATAGCGCTGTTCGGTGTCGGTCAGGCCGTGGTGCTTGTCTGGCAGCGGGCGCAGGGACTTGGTCAGCAGGCGTACATTGGTCATCTCGACGTACAGGTCGCCCTTGCCGGAACGGGCCAGGGTGCCTTCGGCGGCGATGATGTCGCCCATGTCCCAGGTTTTCACCGAGGCCAGGGTTTCTTCGGACAGGGTCTTGCGGTTGACGTAGACCTGGATGCGACCGGTCATGTCCTGGATCACCATGAACGAGCCACGGTTGAGCATGATGCGACCTGCCACCTTGACCGGGATCGCAGCCTCTGCCAGTTCTTCCTTGGTCTTGTCCGCATATTGCTTCTGCAAGGCATCGCAGTAGTTGTCGCGACGGAAGTCATTGGGGAAGGCGTTACCCTTGGCGCGCTCGGCAGCAAGCTTTTCCTTGCGCAGGGCGATCAGGGAGTTTTCTTCCTGTTGCAGGGCTTGCGGGTCGAGTTGTTGGTCGCTCATGTCTTTAAATATTCCATCAGGTTCGTTGCCCCCAGCCTTCGGCGGGGGATCGCGGGCAAGCCCGCTCCCACAGAGGGTATTAGAGGCCGGATTTCAGGCTGGCTTCCAGGTATTCGTCGATATCGCCGTCGAGTACCTTGTCGCAGTCGCTGCGTTCGATGTTAGTGCGCAGATCCTTGATCCGCGAGGCATCGAGCACGTACGAACGGATCTGGTGACCCCAGCCGATATCCGACTTGGTGTCTTCCAGCGCCTGGGAAGCGGCGTTGCGCTTCTGCATTTCCTGCTCGTACAACTTGGCCCGCAGCATTTTCATGGCGGTGTCCTTGTTGGCGTGCTGGGAACGTTCGTTCTGGCAACTGACCACGGTGTTGGTCGGTACGTGGGTGATACGTACGGCCGAGTCAGTGGTGTTTACGTGCTGACCACCGGCGCCGGAGGAACGGTAGGTGTCGATCCGCAGGTCGGCCGGGTTGATCTCGATTTCCACTTTGTCGTCGATCTCTGGCGAGACGAACACCGCAGAGAATGAGGTGTGGCGACGGTTGCCGGAGTCGAACGGGCTCTTGCGCACCAGGCGGTGCACGCCGATCTCGGTGCGCAGCCAGCCAAAGGCGTATTCGCCCTTGATGTGTACGGTCGCACCCTTGATACCGGCCACTTCACCGGCGGACAGTTCCATGATGGTCGCGTCGAAACCGCGCTTGTCGGCCCAGCGCAGGTACATGCGCAGCAGGATGTTGGCCCAGTCCTGGGCTTCGGTGCCACCGGAACCGGCCTGGATATCCAGGTAGGCGTTGTTCGGGTCCATTTCGTGGCTGAACATGCGGCGGAATTCAAGCTTGGCGAGGTTTTCCTCGAGACGGGCCAGCTCGGCGACAACATCGCCCACTGCGCCTTCGTCGTTTTCTTCGACGGCCATGTCCAGCAGGTCGCGGCAATCACCCAGGCCGGTGTTCAGTTCGTCGAGGGTATCGACAATCTGTGCCAGCGCAGCGCGCTCGCGCCCCAGCTCCTGGGCGTATTCAGGTTTGTTCCAGACACTCGGATCTTCAAGCTCGCGATTGACCTCGGTCAGACGCTCATGCTTTTGATCGTAGTCAAAGATACCCCCGAATAGTTTCGGAGCGCTCGGACAGGTCCTTGATGGTGTTAAGGATCGGGTTGATTTCCATGGCGGGCAGCACTCGTTGGCGAACTTTTGAAAGCCGGCGAGTATAACGGCAAACGGCTGGAAACGGCAGCCCGCTTGGTCGATTCTGCCAAGACAGCGCTTCCCTCTCGTCACGCTTGCTTCGGTGACGGATACGCGACCATCAGAGCATTTCCTATAGATTGACGATGCCGCGCGTTAGAAAACCCGACCTACTACTCGCTAAAACCAGACCGTTCATCTGTTTATACAAATAATTTGAAAATCCAAATCAGAGCCTGCCTAAAAGACCACAAACCAACCCACTCCAATAAAAACAAACAATTAGGTTTCTAGCCAAATCATCCCAAGACTCAAGTGATAAACATACAAGAATATAAATACATCAGTTTCAGAACCGTCTTACAGAGTCTCCTACACGCATAAAATCAAATCAAAACGCCATCAGTTTTTTCTTTCTTCCCTCTCAAATAAGTTTGATCAAAGCGCCTGAGTTTTTTTCTTCAGGACGCACAAACTCTAACGATCACTCTCATAAAAATGGAGAGGCCCTATGGCACAACAAGGGTGGCAGCCAGGACAACCTTTAGAACTCAAGCCGACGATAATTACCGCAGGGAGACGAAACACTTATTGGGGTGGTGAAGGCGGAGGCTACGTAGGAAGTGGAGATGGCTGGGGCCTTCAAGAAGGGCCACGTCGGGGTGAAGGAGACCGTAGCCGCTTCAAGCAGTTTGACTTCCCTAGCACCACCGCCGATTTCATTGGAGAGCAAAAGTACAATCAATCCTTGATTGACGCGGAGTACAGCGCACGGTTCGCAACCCTCACTACTGACACTGAACGCGAACTCGCAGAGAAACAGCAAGCCGCGAAAGCTTCACAGGCACTCACAGAGACAGCCTCAGCCATTCTCGATCAAAAAATCGCATTTGAAATCATCGACGCGAAAAAATCCAAATACGCCAGTACTGCGCCACTCATCTATGGGCTCTATGATCAAAGCCCTTTTTACCTGATGGAAAACTTAACTTATACAAAGCTACGTGAAACGCTTGCCTCTTCTGACCCGATAAAAAATCTGGGCGATGCCTACACACTTTACGACAACGTCTGGAGGGCCGCACAAGAACTCAAGGCTCTCTCGCTCTCCATAGACATTCTGACTAAAAAACTTTCAGGGTTGGCAAAGGCCCGGCAAACGCTGGAGGCCAATTTAGCCGAACAGGATCCTGGCTGGGCAAATTTACACAATGAGTATCTGAAGGTCATTGCAGATGAGTTGGAAATTCAAGTGCAGTTGCTGCCGGAATACCTGCAGGTGGAACTCGCCTCTCTTGCCGGTTCGGTCGTTGGATTGACACCCGACCAGACCCTCATGCGTTACAAAAACACGCTGGACAAAATGATCGAAAAAACGATGGCTGCGATCAAACCTATTGACCCACCGTTAGCCATAAACCGGAACGGGTTGATGATTTACTATCCCGCAGCCAACCCACAGGTTACACCGCCACTCAGCAAACCCGAGCTTGAGGGACTCAAACAGCTTATTTATCTGCAGCAGAACACCGCGCTTGGGGTGAGATGGCTCAGCCACCATGATTTTGTGCTGAAGTCAGAGTCCGCGCGGTTTCTTGCCAACGCCTCCAATGCAATCAGCGACCTCGCAGAACGTGCGCAGCAGGTCGCAACGGCCCAAGCGCGTATTGAAGCGGTAAGAGTAGCCAATACCTATCGACTGTCGGGCACTGCTGCTGCGACTCAAGCGATAGTCATGACCTCAGTCGGAACTATCGCTACAGCAGAGGGGGTTACCGTCACGCTGCGAGCCGCTATTGGGGCAGCAGTGGCCGCATTGACGGAATTGGCCGCCAGTACCGCGAGTGGCTTGATGGTCGGTGTTTCAGCGCTGATCTATTCTCCCAAACTCGCGAACGGAGAACTTCCAGAGCGTTATGCGCTTGGCACACCGATCTCAACCTTGGTACCAGGCCTCGACGAGTCGACGATAAGTTCGGCAGTCAACGGCACAATCGACCTGCCGGTTCGAATGAGTTCGAGGACGGCCGCAGATGGGCGGTCAGAAGTTTTTGTGGTCAACACCGATGGTGCAAGCGTGCCTTCCAGGGTCAAAGTGGTTACTGCGACCTATGATCCTGGGCAGAAGGTATACACCGTCACGACAAGTGACATTCCACCAAGAACGTTGATTTGGACACCTATTTCCGCTCCTGGAGATAGCTCAACAACGCTGCCACCGGCCCCGCCTGAAACGCCCGTCTATGCAGGCGCCGACACAATTCCAGTCGAGGGTAGGGTTGACAGTTTTCCAGCCGTTGTTGAAGCTGGATTTGACGACTTCATCATCGTTTTCCCGGTCGATTCTGGCCTGCCTCCAATCTATGTCATGTTCAGGGATCGGCGTGAAGATCCCGGAATCGTGACAGGCAATGGGCAATCTATAACCGGCTCTTGGCTGGGAGCGGCCTCCCAGGGTGAAGGAGTCCCTATACCATCGCAAATTGCCGCAAAACTGAGAGGTCAAGAATTTAAAAACTTCAAGGCATTTCGTGAAGCCTTCTGGAAAACGGTTGCTAGCGACTCGGAACTGGCTAGTCAGTTAAACCGTCAAAACCTAAGAAGAATACTAAACGGCAAGGCGCCCTATACTAGCGAACTAGAACATGCTGGAAAATCTAGTAAATTCGAACTTCACCATAAAATATTCATTTCCCAAGGCGGAGAAATTTTCGACATCGACAATATCCACATAGTCACTCCAAAACTTCATAAGCGTATTCACGGCAAAGGTAATTAAGATGAAAACCTCAATTTCCGAGTACACAGAAAGCGAATTTTTAAAATTTGTAATTTCTCTTTGTGATGCGAGTGCTCGCTCTGAGGAAGAAGATGACGAAATGCTATTAGAATTCAAGCGACTTACGGAGCATCCTGATGGGTCAGATCTCGTCTATTATCCAAGAAAGGGTAGAGAAGACAGTCCAGAAGGCATTGTAAAAGAGGTCAAAGAGTGGCGCGCGAATAATGGCAAGCCTGGATTCAGAATAGAATAACGCCGTCCTGCCCCCTGCCATCGGCTCTACAACGATGGCAGATTTCTTAGCTCAAAAACTTTCATATGTAATCAATTCGGATGAGTACGAAACTCAGGAGTGCAAGGGGGAAGTCCCCCTCGCACATTGAAGTTGGCCTCTAATTACTCGATACCAACCTGATTACGCCCATTGTTCTTGGCCGTGTACAACCCCTTGTCCGCCGCCATGATCAACTGCCGACAGTCCGTACCCTGAGCCGGCGTCAACGTCGACAGCCCGATACTGATGGTCAGGCTGGCACCTTCAGCCGGGGCGATGTGCGGGATTTTCAACGCCGCCACCGCCATGCGCAGTTTTTCCGCGACCAGGCGTGCGCCGCCCGGCGAGGTGTTGGGCAGGACCAGTGCGAACTCTTCGCCACCGTAGCGCGCCGGCAAGTCCGAAGGGCGGCTGCTGGCATCGCGAATGGTGGCGGCGACTTTGCGCAAGGCTTCGTCGCCCTCGACATGGCCGAAGCTGTCGTTGTAGGTCTTGAAGAAATCCACATCGATCATCAGCAACGAGAGTTGGGTCTGGTCGCGCATGGCGCGACGCCATTCCAGCTCCAGGTATTCGTCGAAGTGACGGCGGTTGGACAGCCCGGTCAGGCCATCGGAGTTCATCAGGCGCTGCAGCACCAGGTTGGTGTCCAGCAACTGTTGCTGGCTGACCCGCAACGCACGGTAGGCCGCGTCGCGCTGCAACAGGGTCATGTAGGAGCGCGAGTGATAGCGGATGCGCGCTACCAGTTCGATGTTGTCCGGCAGCTTGACCAGATAATCGTTGGCCCCGGCCGCAAAGGCCGCGCTTTTGATCAGCGGGTCCTCTTTGGTGGACAGCACGATAATCGGGATATTCGCGGTGGCCGGGTGATTGCGGTACTCACGCACCAGGGTCAGGCCGTCCAGGCCCGGCATCACCAGGTCTTGCAGGATCACCGTGGGCTTGATGCGGATCGCCTGGGCAATCGCCTGGTGCGGGTCGGCGCAAAAGTGGAAGTCGATGTTCTCTTCATGGGCCAGGCCACGCCGCACGGCTTCACCGATCATGGCCTGGTCGTCGACCAGCAGCACCATGGCGGCGTTTTCGTCGGTCTTGAAGTCGTCGAGCTGTAAATCATTCATGTGCAATCACCTGAATTACTACCTGCAAGCCAGCACGGCGGGAGATTTTTGTTCATTTTGCAAAGACCTCCAGCAATCGGGGCGCAATTCTATCCAGTGGGCGAATTTCAACAGCAGCATCAATCGCCGCCGCCGCTTTGGGCATGCCATACACCGCCGAGCTCTGTTGGTCCTGGGCGATGGTCAAATATCCTTGCTCACGCATCAGCTTGAGGCCCTGGGCGCCGTCGCGCCCCATGCCGGTGAGCAAGACGCCAACGGCGTCACCGTTCCAGTAGCTGGCGACGCTTTCGAAAAACACGTCGATGGAGGGCCGGTAAATCTCGTTCACCGGCTCTGCGGTATAGGCTAGCGTGCCATTTTTCAACAAGCGAATATGGTGGTTGGTTCCGGCCAGCAATACCACGCCGGGTTGAGGCGGCTCGCCCTCACAGGCCAGGCGCACCGGCAGGCCGGAAGCGCTGCTCAGCCACTCGGCCATGCCGGCGGCGAAGACCTGGTCCACATGCTGTACCAGCACGATGGCGGCGGGAAAATCCCGGGGCAAACCCTTGAGCAGAACTTCCAGTGCCGCCGGCCCACCAGCCGAAGAACCAATGGCCACCAGCCGTTGACGCTTGCCGGTGACCCGCTGCGGCGGGGTTTCGGCACGCACCCGCGTGCCGCGCTGGCCGATCAGCCAACCAATATTGAGGATCTTGCGCAGCAGGGGCGCGGCCGCATCCTTAGGGTTGCCAACGCCCAGTGCCGGGGTGTCCACCACATCCAGGGCGCCGTGGCCCATGGCTTCGAATACGCGGCTGACGTTGGCCTGGCGGTCGACAGTGACGATCACAATCGGGCAAGGCGTGTCGGCCATGATCTGCCGGGTGGCCTCCACCCCATCCATCACCGGCATGATCAGGTCCATCAGGATCAGGTCCGGGGTCAGCTCGGCGCAACGCTGTACCGCTTCCAGGCCATTGCTGGCCACCCATACCACCTCGTGGGCGGGCTCGTAACTCAGGGCGCGGCGCAAGGCCTCCACCGCCAGGGGCATGTCATTGACGATCGCAATCCTCATGCCCGGGCGCCTCCAATCAGTTCAACCACGGCGTCGAGCAAGGCGTCGTCATGGAAACTGGCTTTGGCTAGATAATAGTCGGCCCCGGCGTCGAGGCCACGGCGGCGGTCTTCTTCACGATCCTTGTAGGAAACCACCATCACCGGCAACGATTGCAGGCGACTGTCACGGCGCAAAAGTGTGACCAATTCAATACCGTCCATGCGAGGCATATCAATATCAGTGATAAGCAGGTCGAAGTCCTCGGAGCGCAATGCGTTCCAGCCATCCATGCCATCGACCGCAACAGCGACTTCATAACCACGATTGAGTAATAATTTGCGTTGCAGCTCGCGCACCGTCAGTGAGTCGTCCACCACCAGCACACGCTTGCGCGGCGCTTCGGTGGCCTGCTGGCTGCGCCGGGCAATGCGCTCCAGGCGACCGGTGTTGAGCAATTTATCCACCGAACGCAGCATGTCTTCGACATCGACGATCAACACCACCGAGCCGTCATCGAGCAAGGCCCCGGCGGAAATGTCCTGGACTTTCCCCAGACGATCATCCAGCGGCAACACCACCAGGGTGCGCTCGCCGATAAAACGCTCCACGGCAATCCCGTACACGGCATCGCGCTCGCGGATCACCACCACCTTCAAGGTATCTGTCGGGCTCTGCCCCGGCGGGCGCTGCAGCAACTGGCTGGCGGCAACCAGGCCGACGTGCCGGCCCTCATGCCAGAAGTGCTGGCGGCCTTCCAACTGCACGATGTCGTCGGGCGCCAGGTCGCACATGCGTTCGATATGCGCCAGGGGAAAGGCATAGGCTTCTTCGCCGACTTCCACCACCAGGCTGCGCACCACCGACAGGGTCAACGGCACCTCAAGATGGAAGCGGCTGCCCTGCCCCGCCGTCTGCTCCAGCACCACCGCGCCGCGCAGTTGACGAACCATATGTTGCACCGCGTCCAGGCCGACCCCGCGCCCGGACACTTCGGTGACTTTGTCGCGCAGGCTGAACCCTGGCAAGAAGAGGAACGTGAGCAGTTCCTCTTCACTCAGACGCAGGGCCGTTTCAACCGGCGACAGATGGCGGTCGACGATGGTGCCGCGCAGGCGCTCGAGGTCGACACCGTTGCCGTCATCGCTCAATTCCAGCACCAACAACCCGGCCTGATGGGACGCACGCAGGCGAATCAAGCCTTCCGCCGGCTTGCCCGCCAGCACGCGTTGCTCAGGGGTTTCGATGCCGTGATCGACCGCATTGCGTAATAGATGGGTGAGCGGCGCTTCGAGTTTTTCCAGCACGTCCCGGTCGACCTGGGTCTTTTCGCCCTCAATCTCCAGGCGCACTTGCTTGCCCAGGCTGCGACCTAAGTCACGCACCATGCGCACCTGCCCGGCCAGCACATCGGCAAACGGCCGCATGCGGCAGGCCAATGCGGTGTCGTAGAGCACCTGGGCGCGCTGGCCGGCCTGCCAGCCGAACTCATCCAGCTCGGCGTTTTTTTCCGCCAGCAGGGCCTGGGCTTCACTCAGCAGGCGACGGGTATCGGCCAGGGCCTCCTGGGCTTCCAGGTTCAGATCCAGCGACTTGAGCTGGCCGTCCAGGGCATCCAGCGCACGCAAGCTGTTACTTTGAATGCGCTTGAGGCGTTGCAGGCTGGCCAGGTACGGCTTGAGCCGCTGGGTTTCCACCAGGGATTTGCTGGACAAGTCCAACAGACTGTTCAAGCGCTCAGCCGTCACCCGCAGCACACGCTCGCCGCCTTCGGTCATGCGCTTGTTCTGGCGCGGCGCGTCACTGCCGAGCGGTGGCGCAGGCTCCAGCTCGGGCTCCAGCAGCAGCGCGTCAACCCGCGGCGCGGGGATGGGCTCGGGTTTTGGCGCGGGCGTCGCAATCGGCTGCGAGGGATCGAGCAAGCGCTCCATCAGCGCTACGTACGCCTCGATATCCGTCGGCCCCACATCGTTGCCCGGGGTGGCGATACGCATCAGCAGATCAGTACCTTGCAGTAATGCGTCGATATGTTCAGGTTGCAGATACAGACGGCCTTCCTGGGCGCTGACCAGGCAATCTTCCATGACGTGGGCCACGCTGACGCCGGCATCCACACCGACAATCCGCGCCGCCCCTTTAAGTGAATGCGCGGCGCGCATGCAGGCTTCGAGCTGGTCGGCCTGGGTCGGGTTGCGTTCCAGCGCCAGCAGGCCCGCGCTCAACACTTGGGTCTGCGCATCAGCCTCCAGGCTGAACAGTTCCAACAGCGAGGCATCGCGCATCTGGTCGGGGGTCATGCGAGGCTCCGGGTCACGGCGGACAACAATTGCGCTTCGTCCAGCCAACGCAGGCTGCGGCCTTTCCACTGCAACACGCCTTGGGTGTAGCGTGCGCTGGCCTGGGTGCCGGACACCGATGCGGCCTTCAAGGTGCGCTCATCGATGGCATGGATGCCGTCTACTTCATCCACCGGCACCACGACCGGGCCGTCCTGGGCAGCGATGATCAGCATGCGCGGCATGATCCGCCCGCCGCTGGCGCCGGCACTGGTGCTGTCCAGGCCCAACAGTTCCACCAGTGACAGGCACGCCACCAGCGCCCCGCGTACGTTGGCCACGCCCAGCAGCGCTCGGGAACGCTGGTGCGGCAGCGAGTGGATCGGCTGCAACGGCGCCACTTCCACCAGGCAACGGGTGGCGATACCGAGCCATTCTTCGCCGAGGCGGAACATCAACAGCGAACGGGTGACCACCTCGTTATCCGCTTCGGCAGTTGCCTGCGCGTGATGGTCGTCCTGTTGCAGTGCGTAGCGGTCGAGCAGGCGTGTGGCGGCGGCGGAATACACCGAGCAATTGCGGCAGTGGATATGCTCGGCCAACAACGGGCAGGACTTGTCGCCATGAATACCGATGCGGTTCCAACAGTCGTCAATGGCTTGGGTATCGGTCAGCGTCAGGTCCAGGCCTGCGGTGTCGAGCGCGTCAGGGCTACTCATCGTTTGGACTCACTGTCAGCTCGCTCGCTACGGGCGGCGCGTGCCTGAAGACGGCGCGCGCCGGCACTGTCACCCTGGGACTCGAGCAACGCGGCCAGGTGCATCAGGGCCTGGGGATGCTGCGGTTCCAGATACAGGGCTTTTCGGTAATACCCTTGGGCCTCCAGGGCACTGCCAGCCACATCGCTGAGCAGCCCCAACCAGTAAAACACCTGGGCGGCCGGCGGGTGACTGCTCAAATACCGTTCGCAGGCCGCTCGGGCCTCGGCACTTTTGCCCTCGTTGGCCAGGGTTGCGATCTGGCTGAGCAAATCCCCGGCATCGGTAGTCACCACTTTGACCGGTGGCACGTTGGGGCTGACGGTGCTGAACGGCCGCGGCTTGAGCGGTATCGGCGCCGCCCTGCGCTGCGGTAGCGGCGCGGGCGTCGGTTTGACCACAGGTGCAACCGGCGGGGCCGGTTCTACATGCCGACTGAAGGCAAAGGACTGCGGCACACCGATGGAGCGCATGCCGTGACGCCCCAGCAGGCTGCCCTCGGCCGGGCCGATAAACAGCACACCGTCTACGTGAGTCAATGCCTTGAGCACATCAAAGACCTGTTTCTGGGTCGGCTGGTCGAAGTAGATCAGCAAGTTGCGGCAGAACACAAAATCGTAGGTTGGCTCATTCGCCAGCAGTGCCGGGTCCAGCAAGTTGCCGACTTGCAGGCGCACTTGTTCGCGCACCCGGTCGGCGATGCGGTAATTACCTGCGTCTTCAGTGAAGTGACGGTCACGAAACTCAAGGTCGGCGCCGCGAAACGAGTTCTTGCCGTACACGCCCCGCCGCGCGCGCTCCACCGACAGCGGGCTGACATCCATGCCCTGCACTTTGAACTGGTGGGGCGCCAGGCCCGCATCGAGCAAGGCCATGGCAATCGAATAGGGTTCTTCGCCCGTCGAACACGGCAGGCTGAGAATACGCAGGGCGCGCAGCTGATTGATCTCGGCCAGACGCACCTGGGCCAGGCGGGCCAGGGTTGCAAAGGATTCGGGATAGCGGAAAAACCAGGTCTCGGGGACGATCACCGCTTCGATCAGCGCCTGCTGCTCGTCATGGGAGGTTTGCAGGTGTTGCCAGTAAGCCTCCGCCGACTGCGACTGGGACGACTGGCAGCGCTGGCGCACCGCGCGTTCGATAATCGCCTCGCCCACCGAAGCGACGTCCAGGCCGATGCGTTCTTTCAAAAACGCGAAAAACCGCGGGTCATTGCTCATAGGCTCAACTCGGCGGAAAACAGCAAGGCGCGCACTGGCGCGGTCAACAGATCCGCAACGCCAATCCACTGCATCAAGCCCTGGGCATCTTCACGCACCGGCCCCAGGTACGGCGCCTGCCGGTTGTCCAGGCCATAGGGCTGGAATTCGGCGGGGTCGCAACGCAGGGTGTCGGTGGCCTGTTCCAGAATCAGCCCCAGCCAACGCGCCTCACTCCAGGGCTGCGGCTGGTAATTGACCAGCACCAGGCGCGTGCTGGTACGCGCCTGGGCCGAAGTGCCGAACGTCAGGGCGCTCAAGTCGATGACCGGCACCAGCACCCCACGATGGGCGAAGATACCCGCCACCCACAAGGGCGCTTGGGCGATAGGTTTGAGCGCCAGGCGCGGCAGCACCTCGGCCACTTCCGTAGCCTTGAGGGCAAAGCGTTCGTTGCCGATGCGAAACACCAGAAACAACGCCTTTTTCGCTGCCGGGACGGCACCGCGTTTAGCCGCGAGCTCGCTCATCAGACTTTGAAACGCGAGACGCCGCTGCGCAGACCGACCGCAACCTGGCTCAGTTCATCAATGGCAAAGCTGGCCTGGCGCAGGGATTCGACGGTCTGGCTGCTGGCATCGCCCAATTGCACCAGCGCGTGGTTGATCTGCTCGGCACCGGTGGCCTGGGCCTGCATGCCTTCGTTGACCATCAACACCCGCGGCGCCAGGGCCTGTACCTGATGGATGATCTGCGACAGTTGCTCGCCCACTTGCTGCACCTCAGACATGCCGCGGCGCACCTCCTCGGAGAATTTGTCCATGCCCATCACCCCTGCCGACACCGCCGACTGGATCTCACGCACCATCTGCTCAATGTCGTAGGTCGCCACAGCGGTCTGGTCGGCCAGGCGGCGCACTTCGGTGGCAACCACGGCAAAGCCGCGGCCGTACTCGCCGGCTTTCTCAGCCTCGATCGCAGCATTGAGGGACAACAGGTTGGTCTGGTCAGCCACCTTGACGATGGTGACTACCACCTGGTTGATGTTGCCAGCCTTCTCATTGAGGATCGCCAGCTTGGCGTTGACCAGGTCGGCAGCGCCCATCACCGAGTGCATGGTTTCTTCCATGCGGGCCAGGCCCTGCTGGCCGGAACCGGCAGCCACCGAGGCCTGGTCGGCGGCGGTAGACACTTCGGTCATGGTGCGGACCAAGTCCTTGGACGTGGCGGCAATTTCGCGGGAAGTGGCGCCGATTTCTGTGGTCGTGGCCGCTGTTTCGGTAGCGGTCGCCTGTTGCTGCTTGGAGGTCGCGGCAATTTCGGTGACCGAGGTAGTGACCTGTACCGATGAACGCTGCGCCTGGGACACCAGGGCGGTCAGCTCGGTCATCATGTCGTTGAAGCCGGTTTCAACCGCGTTGAATTCGTCCTTGCGCTCCAGATTCAGGCGCTTGCTCAGGTCACCGGTGCGCATGACTTCGAGGATTTGAACGATGCGCTGCATCGGCGCCATGATCGCGCGCATCAGCAACAGGCCACACAGCGCGGCGGCGAGAATCGCCAGCAACAGCGAGACGCCCATGCTGATCTTCGCGGCCGCTACCGCATCATCGATGGCGGCGGTGGCGTTGTCGGCGACCTGTTTGTTTTCGTTGATAATGTCATTGAGCTTCATGCGGCCTGCGGTCCAGGCGGGGGTCAGTTGCTCGTTGAACAACCTCAGTGCTTCGGCCGCGTTATTGCTCTGATGGGCTGCCAAGACCTGGGCGAGAATCTGGTTGTAGCTCTGGTGCAGTTTTTCGAAGGCATCGAATTCGGTGCGATCCTGGGTGATATTGATCGTCCCTGCGTAGCTGGCCATATGTTGCTCAAGCCGAGCCTCGAAAGACTTGTAGTCCTGTTTGTCGGTTTCGGAAATGCCCTGGTTCTCGTGGATCCCGACCAACTCCTGGGTCTGCAGGTAGCTGTCGACCCAGGCGCTACGAATCATGGAGCTGAAAAACACCCCGGGCACCGCATCGTCCCGCACTGAGTTTTCGCTGATTTCGATTTTCAGCAGGCGCGAATACGAGACCACGACCATCAGCAGCATGATCGCGATAATTACCGCAAAGCTCGCCAAAATCCTTTGGCGCAGGGTCCAGTTCTTCACAGTAATTCCTCGCAGGGCCATTCAAATGGAGGGGAGTATAGCTGAGCGGCTGCGCGCTTTTATCAAGGCTTTTGATGTGCAGTGCACAGAATGCAGATGTGCTCGCGTTGGCCACAGTTATCTACACAATTTTGGTACGGCGCTGGACCTGTGGCGAGGGAGCTTGCTCCCGTGACGGCCTGACAGCCGACGCCTACCCACCTGCCCCCCCCACGATCTGAATGTGGGAGCTGGCTTGCCTGCGATGGCGGCCTGACAGTCAACACAGCTGGATTGTGTACATATCCATTCCTGCGGCAATGGCCGCTTAGGGTTCCGCCCTGACGGCGGCTCACTTTTGAAAAGCGCAAAAGTAAGCAAAACGCTCTTGCCCCACCACTCGGCACCTCGCCTAGGCTCGGTGTGCCCGTAATCCGCCAGTGATTTGGGGGGCCGCCGCCACGCGCCATCCATGGCGCGGGGCGGCTAAACCGGCATCCCTGCCGGTTTACCCCCCAAATCCCTGTCGAATTCCGGCCAGCGTGGTTTAACGGGGCGCCTAAGATCAAAAGCAGATCAAGATCAAAAGCGGCTCGCTTCGCATCGTGGTTACCGTCAAGTGGGCGCGCCACGGTGTCAGCTACAACTCAGCAACCGTAACGCTTGCTCGCCTCAATCGCCAAACCACTGCCAATACTGCCGAAGATATTGCCTTCCACATGCCGCGCATTCGGCAGCATTGCAGAGATGCTGTGGCGCAGCGCCGGGATGCCGCTGGAACCGCCGGTAAAGAACACCGTGTCCACCTGCGCCACGCTCACCGAGGCGTCGTTGAGCAACTGCGTGACGCTGCCGCGTACACGTTCCAGCAAGCTGTCGATGGACGACTCGAACAGTGCGCGGCTCAGGTCTACGCTCAGGCCCGCTTCGATGCGGTCCAGCGGCACGTGGCGGCTGTCTTGATGGGTGAGCTGGATCTTGGTTTCTTCCACTTCCATGGCAAGCCAGTGCCCGGCGCGCTGTTCGATCAGTTTGAACAGGCGGTCGATGCCGCCGGTGTCTTCGATGTCGTAGCGCATGCTGCCCAGGGCCAGCTGGGATTTTTGCGAGTACACCGAGTTGATGGTGTGCCAGGTGGCCAGGTTCATGTGGTGGCTGGTGGGCATGTAGGCGCCGCTCTTCATGCGGCTGCCGTAGCCGAACAGCGGCATCATGCCTTGCAGGCTGAGCTGTTTGTCGAAGTCGGTACCGCCGATGTGCACGCCGCCGGTGGCGAGGATGTCGCTCTGGCGATTGTCGTTGTGACGACGATCCGGCGACAGGCGCACCAGGGAGAAGTCGGAGGTACCACCGCCGATATCGACGATCAACACCAGCTCTTCTTTCTCGATGGTCGACTCATAGTCGAACGCCGCTGCAATCGGTTCGTACTGGAACGAGATGTCCTTGAAGCCGATTTTGCGCGCCACATCCACCAGGGTGTTTTCCGCTTCCTGGTCGGCCATCGGGTCGTCATCGACGAAGAATACCGGGCGGCCCAGTACCACTTCTTCGAATTCACGACCGGCGTTGGCTTCGGCGCGGCTCTTGAGTTGGCCGATAAACAGTGCCAGCAGGTCGGTGAAGGGCATGGCAGTGCCGAGCACGCTGGTGTCGTGCTTGATCAGCTTGGAACCCAGCAGGCTCTTGAGCGAGCGCATCAGGCGGCCTTCGTAGTTCTCCAGGTATTCGTGCAGCGCCAGGCGACCATATACCGGCCGGCGCTCCTCGAAGTTGAAGAACACCACTGACGGCAGGGTGATCTTGTCGTCCTCCAGCGCGATCAGCGTCTCCTCGCCGGGGCGGATCCAGCCGACGGTGGAGTTGGACGTGCCGAAATCGATGCCGCAGGCACGGGCTGGAGATTCGTTTTTCATGTCTTACAGGTTCCGGGCAAAAAACGGCCGCGCAGTGTATGTCACTCGCGAGCGGATGCGTAGACCGGCGATCCGTAAATTCGCGCTATATAGCTACGTCTTGAACCGGCAGGGGCTTGGTTAGGCTCGGGTTTTACTGCCCTCACGGACGAATCGCTATGCCTGATGCAACCTTCAACGCCGACCTGCGCGGCGTGCATTACGACTTTCTCAAACAACGCGTGCCGAACTGGTTCATGGAAGGCTCGCCGCAACGCCAGCAAGAGCTAGGCACGCACGAGATGGATATTCCTGCCTGGTACCTGGCCGCCACTCACCAAGACAAAGCCACTCTGGCTGCCCGGCACACGCGCTTTCGCGAAACGCTCAATGCGATTGAAGAGCACCTGGGCCAGATTGAAGACGTCCTGGCCTTCGCCGAACAGCCGCTCAAAGAGGCGATCAAGAAAGAGTTCAACCTGGAACTGGATGTGCGCAATGTATTTTTCGTGCGCAAATACGGCTCAAAAGGTGCTCGCGATGACTTTTACGGTGCCTTTGTTTTCGAGCAGCAAAACGACCCGTCACTGAGCTACAGGTATCGCGGCATTTCCCTGTTGGAAGCGGCCCTGGCCAATTTCGAGGCCGATGAAGAGCAGCCGTCGTCGTGCACCGATTGCCAACTGATCACCACCTTCAACCTAGAAAACCCCCACATCATTGCGACCTTCGCGGCCGTCCAGGCACAGGCGGTGGCGATCACGCCCCATGCTTTCGCCAGGCTTTGCCGCACATTGGACCTTGGCGCGCTTTATCAGGCGCATATCAAGGCCATTGTAGAGCCCCAGGACGCGGATGAACGCCAGGCGCTTGAACAGCTGTTGGAAGAGCATCAACGCGAGCAGTTGGCACTGTGCATCGATATTGCCCGGTTGCAAAGCACCGGACCGCTCAGTGCCGACGCCTGCCAGATGCTCCAGAATGTGGTCACGGGCTCCGCCACGCCGAAACTGGCCGGGAAGCCTGTGACATACACCGCGCTCAACGTGTTCGACAGCGTATTGGTGGGGCCGCTGCTGATCGGCCCTGATCGGCAAAACACCAACCGCCCCGAGCCTCTAGTGGTGTACATCCCCGGCGACCCGCAACAGCCCCTCAAGGAGTATGCGTCCAGTGGCGAATTCATGGCCGACTTGCGTACCCGTCTGCACAGCGCATCGTACCGGCGCTTCTTCAGCCGCTTTGTGCCGGTGCGCGAACAAGGCGGGTTCTTCACCCGGTTCAACCGTCTGTACCAGCCTGCCAGTAACGGCAATGGCGGCGCGGACTACCCGTTGCGCACGCCGTTGGCGCGCTTGCCTATGCAAGAGTTCGCCCTTGCCGGTGACCTTTGGCAGCGCAGTCGCCAGGCGCATATCAGCAAGATCCTGAGCGATGCACGCGCAGTGGCCGTGCCCACCGAAGACGAGGACCGCAAGGCCCGGCTCGAACGCCTGGAAGGCTTTTTCGAGGCGGCCGTCAGCGTATTCAACCTGGCCGCGTTCGTGGTGCCGGGGCTCGGCCCGATCATGTTGGCCGTGGGCGCATCGCAGATGTGCTACGAAGTGTTTGAAGGCATCGAGGCCTACGATCAAGGCGAGCCCCGGCAGATGTGGGCGCATTTTGCATCGGTAGCCCTGAACGTAGCGTTCATTGCCACCGGGTCCAAGGTGCTGCCCGCCGTCAAATGGCAAAGCGCAGTGGATCACCTCAAACCGGTGACGCTGCCCACGGGCAAGCAGGTGCTGTGGAACCCCGACCTCAGGCCCTATGCCTCTACCACCAAACCGGCGCCAGAGGTCAAGCCCAATACGTTGGGCCTGTACGATCATGCCGGTCAGCAATGGGTGTCGTTCGAGAATACGCATTACCAGGTCAAGCAAGACCCGAGCGGCCAGTACCGTATTCAGCACCCGACTCGCCCCGACGCCTACGCGCCGGAATTGGAACACAACCATAACGGGGTGTGGACCCATGAGCTGGAAGAACCGCTGACCTGGGACGAGCCCACCTTGATCAAGCGCCTCGGGCTGGTCGAGCAGGCGGATCCGTTGCGTATCAGCGGCGTCGAAACTGACGCTCTGCGCCAGGTTGCGGTCGATCATGAACCCTTGCCGCTGTTGCTTGACGACACCATCAAGCGCTTCGAGCTGCATCAGCAACTGACTACCTTTGTCGAGCAAATCAAAAGCAGTGACCCGCTGGTCTACCAGAAGGCCGAACCGGCACTGCAGTTTGACCTGCTTCAACGCCGCGGCCTGCTGCCTGATGGCGTAGCGCTGAAAGTCATCGGCCCAACGGGCGAGGTCGTGTGGGAAAGCGCCGATGCGTCGCCCTTGTTGCCCAAGCGCGTGATGGTGTTGACCGAGACCGCCATGGCCCAGGGCCGTTTACTCAGGGAGTTGCTGTACACCTTGCAAGGCGTCGACCCGCGGCTCAAGGAATTCCCCGGCAGCCCCGAAGAGTCGCTGGACGTTCGCGCCGCCAAGCTGCGCCAGTACCTTGGCGATGCCGTTGATAGCCTCAAGGGACCGCTGCTGGAGGAGCGTTACCGTGCGTTGAACCCAACGCCTGACGCCGATGTGCAGCGCGTGCTGGATGCCTACCCGGCCTTGCCGACGCTGGCCGCCGAACGCTTGCTGCAAGGCGCTGCTGTGGATGAGCTGACCGCTTTTCGCAGCAGCGGGCGCCTGCCTGACCGGTTGGCCACGCAGGCTCAATGGTGCGCGCAGGAAACCCGCGTGGCGCGCGCCTACGAAGGGCTGCACCTGGACACTCAGACCCACCTCGACAGTCAGCGCCTGGCCTTGCGCACCCTGGAAACCCTGCCGGGCTGGCACCGTGGCTCGCGGGTGGAGTTGCGTCAGTATTCGGCGGAGGGCACGCTGATGGATGCCATCGGCTCCCCCGACTTCCCGCACAAGCGCAGCCTGATACTGCTGGACAGCGGTGAGTTCCAGGCAACCATGCCCGGCGATTTCTACAGCGCCATCTGGGAGCAACTCGCGCCCGATGAGCGTCAGCGTCTCGGGTTGGGCAGCGCGGTCGAATTGAAGCAGGCGATTCAACGCAGCCCTCTTTCGCGCCAGGCGTTGCGCACGGTGCTGGAGGACCAACCGCTGCGCAAGCCCGAGTACGATCCGATGGTCCGCTTGATGGGCGGCGCTCCGGGCTTTCGGCATATGGCAAGGGTGGCGGCTAATGTGCTGCGCTCTCCAGCAGAGCGGGTACGCCGGTTGTATCCATCATTCACTGAGGAGCAAGTCACAGCGTTTATTCAGTCGCTGGGCGAAGATGTCCCAGGCGGGTTGGCCAGTCGTGAGCTGGAATACCACCACCTGAAAAAATCCTTGAAAGCGTGGGCTCGCTCCAGAGGGCCACATGCCCTGGCGTACTACAGCGCCGAATGGCGTGTGAGTGATGCAATCAAACGCTGCTGGCGTCGCGAGACCGGAAGCCAGTTGAATATCCGTCGTTCAAAAGACGAGATTCGTTGGGTGGATTTGCCGCCGCTGAAGGCCGACTTCAGTCATGTCCAGGAAGTGGCGTTATCGGGGCTCACATGGAAGGGGCACTCCAGCTCGTTGTTCCTCGAAAATTTCACGCATATCAAGAGCCTGAGCATGACTGGCGCCGAGTTGGTCGAGTTGCCGGCGGTGATCGGCGATATGAAGCAGCTCACGTCGTTGAAACTGCCCTCCAATGAACTGAAACTGAGCGAGCGTAGCGCGGCAAGCTTGAGCGCTCTGGATGCCTTGCAAGTGCTGGATCTTTCGGAAAATCCGCTGGGTACATTGCCTGATTTCGGCGGTATGCCGCATTTAAGAGCGCTGAATCTATCTTTCACCCGAATCGAGCGTTGGCCTTCGGGGTTGAGGACGCAGACTGGGCTGGAGCGCGTCGACTTACGTCACAATCGACTGCTGCAGGTACCGCAGGACAATCTTGTTCCGCCGGCAGATCAACTGGAAACGATCGTGCGGATCAATAACGTCACCTTGCTTGATGGCAATCGCTTCCCACACGATTACTGGGAAACATTCGATAAGTATTGGCAGGACGTGAACCAGTCACGCCCCGACCTTGTGTCAGGCGCTCTCGATGGCGCCTTTGACAGCAGAAATCCACGCCTGGAAATGGTGCAGCACATGTACCCCGAGTATTCCCTGCAAAAGGCCCGGGAGCTTGTCTGGAGCTGGGGCGAAGGCGCCGATACCGAGCTGGACCGGCGCTGGCAGGAGTTTTCTGTGCTGCTCAGGCAGTTGAACGCGTGGGCATTTTCAGGCGGCGGCGAGCGCCAGCGCTATGTGCGCGTGGGGGAGCGCGCCACCGATGCTGCGTCACTGCGTGATCGCAACCTGGCGCACAACCGCATCATGCGCTGCTGGCGCCGTGAAACCCCGCAACAGCTCACCAACGACGGCGAGCCCTTCGGCCTGGAGCTGGACCTCAGCGGCCTGACGCTGCCAAGCCTGCCCGACCTGGATGCGGACTTCAGCCACGTAGGCTCACTCAAGCTGAGCAACATGAACCTCAGTACTTCGCCTGAGGGGTTCCTCGCTCGCCATCAGGGCGTACGCTGGCTGGACATGTCGCGCAACCAGTTGCGCGAGTTGCCGCCGGCGCTGGGGCAGATGCATGGCCTGACCCGGCTGTCGTTGCAAAATAACCAGATACGCCTGAACCCGGAGTCGGCTGCGATGCTGGCGTCGCGCAGCACCCTCAGAGCCTTGATCCTCAATTCAAACCCCCTTGATATCGCGCCGGATTTCAGCCAGATGACGGATTTGCGTTCGCTGGGGATGGGCAATACCCATATTGAAACCTTTCCCACCGGGCTGGGGGCGCAGCCCAGCCTGGATGCGGTGTACCTGAGGGGCAGTCGGATTTCAACGCTGCCCGATGCGCTGATTGCCCCCTCGGACGAGGCGTTGGCGCAATCCCTGCGGGTAACCAGCGTCACTGACCTGGGCCTGAACCCCTTGTCCGCCGAAACTCAGGCGCGAATCGCCGATTACAACCGTCGGCTTACCGACCCGGAGCGAGCGGCCAACAGGTTGGTGCGCAGCACTCTGGAGGTGACTGTGCCGCAGGCCGTTACTGGCGACTCAGCGCCGTTTCAGCGCTGGGCCAGAGGGTTGTCAACGCAGCAGCTTGCCCAGCGCCAAAGCCAATGGTCCACCCTGCGTGCACTGCCAGGCTCGGACGGTTTTTTCGACATGCTCAGAGACCTGAACGTGGCGCCCGCTGAATATGAGGATGTGCAGCAGCGGGTGTGGGAGGTGATCGACGCGATTGCCAGCCACAGCGCCGAGTCGGAGCAGCTGCGCAAGGAGATGTTCGAATGGGCGGGCCAGGCGACGTGTTGCGACCGTGCCGCGTTGACCTTCGGTAATCTGGAAATCCTGCTGATGACCAGCAATGCCAAGGCCCAGGCGTTGGATTCGACTCAGGGCGCCGCGCTGGTGAAGCTGTCCAGGGGCTTGTTCCGTCTGGAGGAAGTGGAAAAGATCGCCCTTACGGATATCGACCAGCGCCGGACTGCGATCAATAGCCGCGAAGACCTGACGGCGACGCAGAAGGCTGACGCTCTAAGGGCTCTGGAAGAAGTGGAAATCAGGCTGGCCTATCGTTACGGCCTTAAAGAGCGGCTTGACTTGCCTGGCCAGGCGCAGCAGACCAGGTTCATTCGTTTCGGCAACGTCAGCCAGGCGATGCTGGATGCTGCGTACGATAAGGTGATCGGCCTGGATAATTCGGTGCATGAGTTTCAAGCCATGCTCGCCAGGGAATTCTGGCAAGACTACATCGCGAACAAATACCGCTCGCGGTTCGAGGCGCAGAACCAACCCCATCACGAACAAATGAATGCGTTGTTGCGCGATTTCGAGTCCGGTGCAATCTCCAAGGCGGTGTTCGACGGTGAGGCCGAAGCACTGCAGGGGCAGTTTGCAATCGAAGAAGCACAGCTGATTCAAACCCTGTCCCGCGATGAAGTGGCGCAGGCGTTGATGCCCACTGCGAGCCTTGAAGTGTTGGTGGAGCCTGTGGGTCAGGAGCTGCAACTGTCTGAGGCTAAAGCCATCGATTTCAACGGCAAACAGTATTTTGTCGCGAGCATGCCGGATGCGGGCGATGGCGAGCATTACATCTTGCGGGTGCAGGCACCCCAGAACCCGTTGGCGCTGGTCAGCAGTGGGGTGGTAGCCAAGCCCGATATCCATGGGGTCTGGAAGCGCAGGGGGTTGGCGGGTGGGATGAAGCCGCAGGGCTCCGACGATGAGTTTTTCGACGCGTCGGAGTCCATGCCGGTAACGCCCTACACGGCGGAGGAACTGCGCCATATGCGTCGCGATATCCACTTTACGGCCAGCCCCAATCGCATCGGCAGTTATAACCGTGCCAATAACGGCAAATACCCGCTCAGGGACTATCAAGGCCGGGCGATCCGCATTCGCGAATTGGAGCAAGCGGTCACGATAGCTCCCGGTGTGCGCTACACCTCGGAGCAGATCAAGCCCTACATTCAATTTCAGGGCTATGAGCAGGTGGGCGCACGCTATGAAGAGAAACTCCAGCTACGTTCGTTTACGGCCCAGGACATGAAAGCGCCCGGTGAAAGCGCGTTGATAGGCCAGGCCACGGTGGTTGCCAACCGGCGTATCGCCAAGGGCGAGATCGTCGGCGTGTACGGCGGAACGGTATTGCCCATGGGGATCTTCGGACCCAGCGGGCAGACGTACACCATGAGGGTAGGAAGCAAGGAGGTCGCGCGGGGCAATACCCTGGTGGAAGAGCCGATCCACCTGTCGGGGGATAATATTATTTCCAGAATCAATACCCTCTTCGAGTATGACGCCCAGGGCAAACCGTTGCGCCAGGCCCCCAGTGGCTACAACGTTGAAGCGGTGGGCTTCAATGTCGAGGCAGACAGGTGGATGGGGGTAGGGGAGGGTGCGCGAACCAAACGCGAGAATTTGATACTGACGGCGGTATTTGCCACTGAAGACATTTCAGCGGGCGCCGAGCTGCGCATGGATTATCAGTACACTGAGGGGGCAATAAAAAACCTGTTTGCTTGATCCTACCCGAGTAAGTAAAGGGTCTGTCGTCGTAAATAGCCATATCCCATCTTGAAAGGGCGGGTTTTGCCCCAATCTTGTGGGCATATCCAGGCGGTACACAGTGATTGCACTGACCCTGTGTGCCGCCGATTAACTTATGACGCGCCCTGACATCAATTCCCAGGCTGCCAGCCATGGCGTGCCGTGTGGCGGGCTGCGCGATATCGATAACGGATGGTGATGCCCCCATGGATTTCAAAGACTACTACAAGATTCTCGGTGTCGAGCCCACGGCTGATGACAAAGAGATCAAGTCGGCTTATCGCAAGCTGGCGCGCAAATATCACCCGGACGTCAGCAAGGAAAAGGACGCCGAAGCCAAGTTCAAGGATGCGTCCGAGGCCTATGAAGCGCTTAAAAGCGCCGACAAGCGCGCCGAATACGACGAACTGCGCAAGTACGGCCAGCATGGCCAGCCGTTCCAGGGTCCACCGGGCTGGCAGAGCCGTGGCGGCTTTGGTGGTGGCCAGGACGCGGGCGACTTTTCGGACTTTTTCAGTTCGATCTTCGGCTCGCGTGGTGATGCTTTCGGTGGCGGCCAGCGCCGTCCTACCGGGCGCAAGGGCCAGGATGTGGAGATGCAGCTCACGGTCTCCCTGGAGGAAACCCTGTCCACTGAGTCCAAGCAGATCAGCTTCCAGGTGCCGCAATACGATGCCTCCGGTCGGCATGTGAGCAACACCACCAAAAGCCTGAACGTGAAGATCCCGGCCGGTGTGGCCGATGGCGAGCGCATTCGCCTCAAGGCCCAGGGCGCGCCTGGCATTGGCGGCGGGGCCAATGGTGATTTGTACCTGATCATCAAGTTTGCGCCCCACCCCAGGTTCGAGGTGGACGGCGAAAACCTGATCATCAACCTGCCGCTGGCACCCTGGGAGTTGGCGCTGGGCACGGAAGTGGCCGTGCCGACCCTCACCGGCAAGATCAACCTCAAGGTGCCTGCCGGTAGCCAGAACGGCCAGCGCATGCGTGCCAAGGGCCATGGTTTGCTGAACAAGGCCGGGCAACGTGGCTACCTGTTCATCCAGCTCAAGGCCGTCATGCCCAAGGCGGCGGATGATGAGGTCAAGGCATTGTGGGAGGCCCTGGCGCAAAAGGCTGCGTTCAACCCGCGCGAGCAGTTCTGAACGGGTCATTGATTTAGTTAGCGCCAGCCGCAAAAACGGCGTGCCTAGGATGACAACCTCTTCCAAGAAAAGGTTGTCATCCCATGCCGGACTTTCAGGTCACCGACCCCGTCACCCCGCTTCCTGGTGAGCAGGGCCAACATTACGAACTGATCAAACAGGCGATCCCTACTTGCCTGGTCAACAGTTCGCCCTCCCGTCGCAAGGCCCTCAAAGACACGCCGCCAGCCATTCCCCGCTGGTATGACGCTGCTTCCCAGGCGCACAAAGATCAGCTCAAAGTGTTGCTGGACGCCCGTTGCGAGTCGCTCAACGAACTGGAGAAAACCTTCAGTCACATACGCTCGGAGCAAGCGTTTGCCCAACCCTTGTTGGAAGCCAAGCTAAAGGCTATCGGCCACGAGCTGGACGTCAATCAAACCTGGTTGCGCCTGTATGTACCGGTCGAAGATGCCTTTGGCGTAAAGACCAGTGGCTTCAGGGTCAAAACGTTCTCCCTGCTGCACGCTGCCCTTGGCAACTTTGAGCAACGCGAGACTCGAGAGGGCTATTTCGACAGTGCCTCAGGTTTCATCACCCAACCGGACGTGCGCGATCATTTCGAGCGCCACACCACGACCCTGAAGATTCATGCGTTCACCCAGCTTTGCCGAGAACTGGACCTGGGCAAGCAGTACCAGGCTCACCTCAAGGCGCAGTTGAAACCTGACGACGCCGAGTCCCAGGCCGAACTGCGCGAGCGTTATGTCCGGCACCAGAAAGCCGCCTTCAAGGCGGCAGCGTACCTGGCGTTGCTCAAGGGCGACATTGGTGACAGCGACCACGCCTTGCTGATGCGTGTGGCGGCCGGGGAAAAACACATTCTCAGCGACGGCAAGCCCATCGTGTATCGCAGCCTGAGCCTGATGAACCTGCACCTGCATGATTGCCTGGTCATCGACGCTTGCGCCAAGCCTGGCTACACCTGCTGGGTCATCGTTTATATTCCCGATGACCCCGACCATCCCATCAAGCGCTATGACACCTTCAATGACTTCAGCACTGCATTGACCGAGCGCCTGAGCGCGAAAACCACCCAGGAAGCTGACCGCTCTCAAGGCTGGAGGGCTACGCCGAACCAGCATTTTTTTGCCCGGTTCGTTGCCGACAAAGACCGCGCCTACTACTACAAACGGCTGACCGAACTGGTGCTGGACGCACCTCCCCAGCCATTTGGCGCACAGGCCTTGCGATCCGAATGGGGGCGCCTGCTCACTTCTCCGTCCTTTGCCACGCCTTCGACACTGGGCGAACCACATCCCTACGTGCGCGTGCATGCCACTGCCCCTGAATTCAACATTCGCGCTCATACCCTCGTTGACCTTTGGCAAGTTCCGGACCTGTGGACCTATCGCCTGGGCAGCCTGCGTGCCCGCCTGTTCGAGAATGCGCGGCATCGTGCGGTGAGCACCGCCGATGTCGATGAGGCCTCGCGCTCACTGCGCGCCGCGCATTACATGAGCATTGGCCTGTTCGGTCTCAACCTGGTGGCCATGGCGGTGCCACCGCTTGGCGTGCTGATGGCCGTGGCGATGGCCGGGCAAATGCTCTACGAAGTCATCGAAGGTGTCATCGAGCTGAGCGAAGGCGATCGCGAAGAGGGCTGGGCGCACATCACCGACGTGGTGGAAAACCTGGCGACGCTGGCGGTGCAGGCAGCCGTGGTGCACTTCACCGTGTCGCCGTTTATCGAGCAGCTCAAGGCCGTCACTCTCCCCAGTGGCAAGACTCGGCTGTGGAAACCCGACTTGTCGACCTATGAGCACACCGCGTCCCTACCTTCAGTGGCGGCGGATGAGCAAGGCCTGCACCGGCACAACGGCCAGACCGTGCTGCCATTGGAGGGTAAACGCTATGCCGTGCAACAAGACCCGCTGACCGAGCAATACCGCATCCTCCATCCCACGCGCGCCGAGGCCTATCAACCGATATTGAAGAGCAACGGCGCTGGCCTCTGGAACCATGAAGTGGAACGCCCGCACACCTGGGAAGGCGCCACGTTGATGCGGCGATTGGGCCCGGTGACGGAGGGCTTCAGTGATGCCGAGTTGGAGCAGGTGCGCAGCGTTGCGGCGGTGAGTGAGGACGTGCTGCGCCGCGTGCATGTGGAAGGCGAGCCGGTACCGGCGATCCTGCTCGACACCCTGCGCCAGTTCAGGGCGTATCGCGATGCGGTGAGCGTCGCCGAGGGTATTCGCCAGGGCTCGCTCAGCAGCGCACTGTGCAGCTATGCCGCATCCCTGGCGGTGGAGTTGCCTGGATGGCCAGCGAGCAAGGCGATCGAGGCATTTTCCGGCACCGAGTTGAGCGGGCCGTCGATCAAATACGGTAATCAGCAGGCTGCGGCGGCGGACACCGTGCAGGTCCACCGCGCCGAATTGATGAGCGGCCAGTTGCCCATACGCATTATCGAAGCGTTCAGCGAACCTCAGCGCGATGCTCTGGTGGGCAGTTACACCGCCCGCACACCCGAGGCGAGAACCGAGGCCCTGCAATTGAAACTCGAACAAAGGGCCATCGAGGTGCGCGAGCGGTTGATGAAGAGTATTTACGTCGAGCAGCAGCCACTCTCCGACACCGCGATTATGCTGATCCAGCGTGACTTCAGCGGTGTGCCGACGATTTTGGCGCGCGAAGTGCTGGCGGACGCGACGCCGACCGAGCGCGACACGATGAGCCGCGCCAAGCGCATTCCCCTGCGCCTCGCTGAAAAGGCGCGCCGGGCGCAGCAGCAAATGCGCCTGACCCTCGCGTATGAAGGCTTGTACCTCGATGCGTTGGCCGGCCCAGACACCGAAACCCTGGCCCTCCACACACTGCCGGCGCTGCCCGGCTGGTCGGACAATCTGCGCCTGGAAGTGCGCGAGGGTCGGTTTGAAGGCCCATTGCGTGCCAGTTTTGGCCCTCAGGAGGCGAGCAATCGCAAGGTCCTGGCACGTACGGAGGATGGACGTTATCAAGCCTTTGATGAGCGCGGTCAGGATCTGCATGGCCTCAATGGTTTCTATGGCGCCTTGCAGCACGCGTTGACCGACGCCCATCGCAACGCGATTGGCCTGCCCCATGTCGGCCAGGGTGAGCAATTGAAGGGGTTGATCCAGCAACATGCATTAGGCCGAGCACCGTTGCGCAAAGCCTTGGGCATGTCGCCGGAAAAGCTGCCGTTTTTTCGACCGCCGAGCGTGTTGCCGGGCGAGCGTCGCGGCTATCCATTGAGCGGGCGCGGTGGCACTGAGTGGGAAAAAATCACACGCGAGCGGGTCCGCAGCCTGTACCCGGAAATCACCCGGGACGAAATGCTCGCCCTGATCAACGAGCGCGGCGCGCTGGATCTGAGCTGGCTGCGTGCGTTGGAGCAAGAGTACAAGACCCTGCAGGCCACCTTGCACAACTGGTTGAGCACACCGCCCCAAGGCATGGAGGCGTTCGGTGACCAGCAACGCCAGGTGCTGAGGGCCAGGCGCAAGATTTATACGGCGCTGGATGACGCCTGGAGAAAGGTTGGCCCACGGCACTACGATCGAAATGGGCGCCTCTTGGGGCAGAAAATCGAATGGTTGGAAGAGGACCTGGCGCAGCAGCTCCGAACCTTGCCCGCACTGACTGCAAACTTCGACCATGTCAGCTACTTGGGCATTGTGGGAACCGAAGGCTCGCAGCTGACGGATGCGGATGTGCAGCCACTGCTCGCCAACTTTCGCGGTCTGCGTCGATTAGGGATCGAGGCCGCTCAACTGACACGCCTGCCGTCAGCCATCGAACAGATGCCGCATTTGCAGCGGTTGCATTTGGGCGGTAACAGTATTGTCCTTACGCCTGAAGACGTCTTGCGTTTGAAAGATCGGGTGCATCTCAAAGAGTTATTTTTGGAAATGAACCCACTCGGCTTGCCACCCGATGTCGGGCGCATGCCGCGCTTACATACCTTGCTGCTCAATGAAACAAGCCTGGTGGAGTGGCCTAGCAGTGTGTTCCGTGTGCCCAGGCCGGAAGACTTCATTCTGGATATGCGGCAGAACCCGATAGCGCGGATTCCCGAGTTCGCGCCGGGCTCGGATAAGGCATTGATTGTGGCGAAAACCTTCCTCACCCGTGAAACGCTGACGCCTGAACTGCTTGCTCAATTCAAGCGGTACATCGAGGCTGCCGGCCGGGATCCGGATCGCCAATTGCCGAAAAGGGGCGCGCGCGACAGCGAGCAGTGGAAAACCGGTTATTCGGCGCAGGAATGGCCCTCCAGGCAGGTGTTATGGGACATGCTTGAAGGTTCGTTTGGCTCTGAGGGCTTTTTCAATGTTCTTCGTGCCGTCAGAAACTCCGGGGACTCGACAGTCGGGGGCGGCGTATGGTTGTCGGAACTGACCGCCAAGGTCTGGCGCATACTCGAGGCGATGGGCGAAGACGCCGAATTGCGCGAGCAGTTGTTCCTGATGGCCCGGGACCCTGCAGCCTGCGTGGACGCCGGAGCCCAGATGTTCAATGCGATGGGCGTTGCCGTGCTGCATTGGTCGGCGTACTTCAGCGAGGACGTGGCCTCCGTGCGCAAAACTGTCTTCAACCTGGCCAGGGGCAAGTGGCGGCTCGATGAGTTGGGCCGTATCGCCCATGAGCGCGTGTCCCAACTGCAGGATGACGGCGTCAAGTTTCCGGAGTACGACGCCAAAGGCGCACGCATCGATCATTACGATGCCCGCGGCAATTTGATCGCTGATATCGACGAAGTCGAGATCTACCTGGCGTACACAACGCCATTGGCAACCCGTCTGGACCTGCCCTGGCAATCGCGGAGCATGATGTTCCGCGAGGATTATGTGACGGCGCCCATGGTCGAGGAGGCATTCAACCGCGTACAGCTACTGGACCAAGGCGAGCTGCTGCGTGGCAACCTGCTGGAGCAACCGATGTGGACCGACTTTCTGCAGCGGGCTCATCCAGCTGACTACGCGTCGATTGCCGCAAAATTCGATGCACTGATTGACTATCAGGCCGCGCAGGAACAATGGGCCGCCGCAGCCAACCTCCCTGAGAGCGCGAGGCAGGCCCTGCGCCAAACCATCAGCCGGTCGGCTCAGCGCCTGGGCCGACCGGCTTCGGAAAGTGAGCCGGGGCAACTGATGTCCCAGCAAGACTACGACGACACCTTTGGTCGGATCAATGGCGAACTGATCACCTTGAACCAGACACTGACCGATCAAGCGATCCGCGCCATCCTCTAGAACAGGAAGTACCGCTGGGCCATCGGCAACACCTCGGCCGGTTCGCACCACAGCAACTGACCGTCAGCCTTGACCTGATAGGTCTGTGGGTCCACCTCGATATCCGGCAGGTAATCGTTGTGGATCAGGTCGGTTTTCTGCACGTCGCGGCAACCTTTGACCACCGCGATCTGCTTCTTCAGGCCCAGGGCCTCGGGCAGTCCGGCCGCCTGCGCGGCCTGGCTGATAAACGTCAGGCTGGTGGCGTGCAGGGAGCTGCCGAAGCTGGCGAACATGGGGCGGTAATGCACCGGCTGCGGCGTCGGGATCGAGGCGTTGGCGTCGCCCATCAGGCTCGAAGCAATGGCGCCGCCCTTGAGGATCAGCGTGGGCTTGATGCCGAAAAACGCCGGGCGCCACAGCACCAGGTCGGCCCATTTGCCGACTTCGATGGAACCGACGATATGGCTGATACCGTGGGTGATCGCCGGGTTGATGGTGTACTTGGCGATGTAGCGTTTGGCGCGGAAGTTATCGTTGCCCACGCCGTCGCCCGGCAGGGGGCCACGCTGTTTTTTCATCTTGTCGGCGGTCTGCCAGGTGCGCGTGATCACTTCGCCGACACGGCCCATGGCCTGGCTGTCGGAGCTGATCATCGAGAACGCGCCGAGGTCGTGCAGGATGTCTTCGGCGGCGATGGTTTCGCGGCGGATGCGGCTTTCGGCGAAGGCCACGTCTTCGGCAATGCTTGGGTCCAGGTGGTGACACACCATCAACATGTCCAGGTGTTCGTCGATGGTATTACGCGTGAACGGCCGCGTCGGGTTGGTGGAGCTGGGCAGCACATTGGGGAAGCCGCAGGCCTTGATGATGTCCGGTGCATGGCCGCCACCGGCACCTTCGGTGTGGTACGTGTGGATGGTGCGGCCCTTGAGCGCGGCGAGGGTGGTTTCGACAAAGCCCGACTCATTGAGGGTGTCACTGTGGATCGCCACCTGCACGTCGTAGGCATCGGCGACGCTCAGGCAGTTGTCGATGCTGGCGGGCGTGGTGCCCCAGTCTTCATGTAGCTTCAAACCGATAGCACCGGCCTTGACCTGCTCGATCAGCGGCTCGGGCAAACTGGCGTTGCCCTTGCCGGTAAAGCCAATGTTCATCGGGAACGAATCGCTGGCCTGCAGCATCCGCGCAAGGTGCCACGGGCCGGAGGTGCAGGTGGTGGCGTTGGTGCCGGTAGCCGGCCCCGTGCCGCCGCCGATCATGGTGGTGACGCCGCTGGTCAGGGCCTCTTCGATCTGCTGTGGGCAAATGAAATGCACGTGGGAGTCGATGCCGCCGGCGGTGAGGATCATGCCTTCACCGGCAATCACTTCGGTGCTCGCGCCGATGGCCATGGTCACGCCGGGCTGGATGTCCGGGTTGCCGGCCTTGCCAATCGCGTGGATGCGGCCATTCTTCAAGCCGACGTCGGCCTTGACGATGCCCCAGTGGTCGATGATCAATGCGTTGGTGATCAGCGTGTCGACCACTTCATGGGCGAGCAATTGGCTCTGGCCCTGGCCGTCACGGATCACCTTGCCGCCGCCGAATTTGACCTCTTCGCCGTAGACGGTGAAGTCCTGCTCGACTTCGACGAACAGTTCGGTGTCGGCCAGGCGCACCTTGTCACCGACGGTGGGGCCGTACATGTCGGCGTAGGCTTGTCTGGATATCTTCATGGGTGTGTCCTCGATCGTTCCCACGTTCTGCGTGGGAATGCATCCTGTGACGCTTTGCGTCACGACGTAAAGAGCGGACGCAGAGCGTCCCTGGCGGCGTTCCCACGCGGAGCGTGGGAACGATCTAATTGCATTCCAACGGTGGGAGCTGGCTCGCCTGCGATGAGGCCCTAAAGGTCGCCCATGACTCGCCCTGCAAACCCAAATACCCGCCTTGCACCACTCAACTCCACCAACTCCACCTCCCGACGTTGCCCCGGCTCAAACCGCACCGCCGTGCCCGCCGGAATATTAAGGCGCATGCCACGGCTGGCCGCGCGGTCGAATTCCAGCGCGTCATTGGTCTCGAAAAAGTGGTAATGCGAGCCCACCTGGATCGGCCGGTCGCCGCTGTTGGCTACGCCGAGGATGAGGGTGCGGCGGCCGACATTCAGTTCGATCTCGCCAGGCTGGATCTGATATTCACCAGGAATCATGCAGGTTGCCCCAGGGTCTTGTAGTAGATGGCGGTCGGGCTGTAGCGCCCGTCCGGGCTTTGGCAGTAGTCGGGCAGCTCACCGAGCTTGGTGTAGCGCAGCGACTGATAAAAGGCTTCGGCGCCGGAGCCGGCCTCGGTGTCCAGGTACAGCAGGCCACGCTTGTGCTGGCGCGCGGCGAGTTCCAGGGTATTCATCAATTGCTGGCCCAGGCCATGGCGACGGGCGCTGCTGTGCACCAGCAACTTTTGCACCTCGGCGCGGTTCAGGCCGTTGGCTTTCTGGCACAACGCCAATTGCACGCTGGCGATCACCTGCTCGTCGCGCACCACTACCCACAGCAGCAGGCTGGTGTCCTCGACGCCGGCTTGCACGCCGGTCAGGTAGTCCCGGGCCTGGGCCTCATCGAAGTCGGCCATGAAGCCCACCGAAGCGCCGTGCTGCACCGCGTCCAGCAACAGCTCGATCAAGCCCCGGCGGTAATGGGCAAAGCTTTCAGCATTGACTCGACGCAGTTGTGCAGCGCTCATCGATCTCACTCCTGGGGCGGTTCGGCGCCCGGATTCAACGTCAGTTGCATAAAGGTCAGGTCCAGCCAGCGGCCGAACTTGATGCCCACTTGCGGCATTTGCCCGGTAGTCACGAAACCCAGGCGCTCATGCAGGCGGATCGAGGCCAGGTTGCCGCTTTCGATGGCGGCGACCATGACGTGCTTGCCGCGGCTGCGGGCGCGCTCGATCAGGGCCTGCATCAGGCGCGGGCCGAGGCCTTTGCCGCGCTGGTCATTGCGCACGTATACCGAGTGTTCGACGCTGTAGCGGAAGCCTTCGAAGGGGCGCCAGTCGCCGAATGAGGCGTAGCCGGTGACTTCGTCGTTGTCCACCGTGACCAGGATCGGGTACTGCTGGGCCTGGCGCGCACTGAACCAGGCCTGGCGGTTGGCCAGGTCCACCGGTTGCTCGTTCCAGATCGCCGTGGTGTTCAACACCGCGTCGTTGTAGATGGCGCGGATCGCCGGCAGGTCGTGTTCGGTTGCATCACGAATCATGGCTGCGCCTCAGGCAATGGGCTGGTGGACGGTGACCAGCTTGGTGCCGTCGGGGAACGTGGCTTCCACCTGGATATCCGGGATCATTTCCGGGATACCTTCCATAACCTGTTCGCGGCTGAGCAGGGTGGTGCCGTAGTGCATCAGGTCGGCCACGGTGCGGCCATCGCGGGCGCCCTCCATCAGGGCGGCGGAGATATAGGCGATGGTCTCCGGGTAGTTGAGCTTCACTCCGCGTGCCAGGCGCCGTTCGGCGACCAGGCCTGCGGTGAAGATCAGCAGTTTGTCTTTTTCCCGTGGGGTCAGGTCCATGGTTCAGTCCGTAGTAAGGCAGTTAAAAAGACGAGCGCTTACCCCTGTAGAAGCGAGCTTGCTCGCGAAAAACCCGAGGGCGCCGCGTGCATTCAGGAGGCCCGCGTTATCGTTAACGATTTTCGCGAGCAAGCTCGCTCCTACAAAAGGGCGCATCTTCATGTGCTCCAGATTCTTGGTGCGACTGCTTCACGCCCAAACAGCGCCGGGCGTAAAAGCCGCCATAAATCAATCAACCACCCCCGCGCCCGCAGCGCTTCACTGGCCAAACAACGCGCCACCAGTAAGCCAGGCAATTGGGTCAAATCCCCGCGCACCGCGTGGGGCAGTGAGCGGCATTGTTCAAGCAGTTCAGGGTCGAGCTCACCGGTCACCAGCAACGTGGCAAACACCGGTTGCCCATCCAGCCCGATTGGCGAATCCAGCAATCCATCGGCGCCCACAATGCGCTGGCGCTCATGCCAGAGCAACTGGCCGTCGCGGCGAATGTCCAGGTGCGATTGAAAGTGGCCAAGGTCGAACCGTTCGCCACTGGCCGGGCGGCCCAGAGCGACCACATCCCAGTAGAACAACCGCGCATCGCCCGACAGCTCCACTCGCGTGGTCAGTTCGGCCTGGGCGGCGCTGAATACGATGGTTTCCTGGGGCAGCCATTCCAGCGTCGCGCCGGCCTCGACGGTCAACTTGACGTGTTGAAACGCCGGGCCGCTGGCGCGGTACCACTTGGCGGCGCCGGGGCTGGTCAGTTGTGCCCAGGCACCCGTGCCCACATGGGCGCTGATGTCCAGGCGATCGCCACCGGCAATCCCGCCGGGCGGATGCACGATGATGTGCTGGCATACCTCGGGGCCTTCGGCGTACAGGTGTTTTTGCACCCGCAGCGGGCCAAGGTGGCGGCGCAGCACCGGGCGCGTGGTGTCATTGACACGCGCGTAGCCGAGTTCCAGCTCGGCGTGCCAGCTGGGCGTGAACAGGGCAGGGGTAACGGGCAGGTTCATGGCGTGTGCTTATCGTTAGGAGGCTACAGATTAGATGGTTACCAGCCCACGCACACCTTCGCGTTCCATATTTTCACCACGGCCCTGCTGCACGATTTCCCCACGGGACATCACCAGGTACTGGTCAGCCAGTTCAGCGGCAAAGTCATAGAACTGCTCCACCAACAGGATCGCCATATCGCCGCGCGCCGCGAGCTTCTTGATCACCGCGCCGATTTCCTTGATCACCGACGGCTGGATGCCTTCGGTGGGCTCATCGAGAATCAACAGGCGCGGGCGGCTCGCCAGGGCACGGCCAATCGCCAACTGTTGCTGCTGCCCGCCGGACAAGTCGCCGCCGCGTCGATGCTTCATTTGCAGCAACACCGGGAACAGTTCGTAGATGAAGGCCGGCACCTCTTTGGCTTCGGAACCGGGGAAACGCGACAGTCCCATCAGCAGGTTTTCTTCTACGGTCAGCCGCCCGAATATCTCCCGGCCCTGGGGCACGTAGGCGATGCCGGCATGTACGCGCTGGTGCGGCTTGAAGCCGGTGATGGCCTTGCCTTCCCAGTTCACTGCGCCCTCCTTGGCCGGCAGCAGGCCCATCAGGCACTTGAGCAGGGTGGTCTTGCCCACGCCGTTACGCCCGAGCAGGCAGGTGACTTCGCCGATCTTCACGTCAAAAGACAGCCCACGCAGGATGTGGCTACCGCCGTAGTACTGGTGCAGCTTGTTGACTTGCAGCATGTTCGATTCTCCTCAATGATCGTTCCCACGCTCTGCGTGGGAATGCATCCCGTGACGCTCTGCGTCACCGTTGCTCAGCGGGACGCGGAGCGTCCAACCTGGCATTCCCACGCGGAGCGTGGGAACGATCAGCCGTTCGTGTCAGCGTTAGCGGCCGAGGTAAACCTCGATCACCCGCTCGTTTTCCTGCACCTGTTCCAGCGACCCTTCGGCCAGCACGCTGCCCTGGTGCAACACCGTCACGTGGTCTGCAATCGAGCCGACAAACCCCATGTCATGTTCCACCACCATCAACGAGTGCTTGCCGGCCAGGCGCTTGAACAGCTCGGCGGTGAATTCGGTTTCGGCATCGGTCATGCCTGCTACCGGTTCATCCAGCAGCAACAGTTGCGGGTCTTGCATCAGCAACATGCCGATTTCCAGAAACTGCTTCTGGCCGTGGGACAGCAAACCGGCGGGGCGATGCACCGAGGCGGTTAGACGGATGGTGTCGAGCACTTCCTCGATGCGGTCCTTCTGTTCCCCGTTCAGGCGCGCACGCAGGCTGGCCCACACCGACTTGTCGGTCTTCTGCGCCAGCTCGAGGTTTTCGAACACGCTCAAGGCTTCGAACACCGTGGGCTTCTGGAACTTGCGCCCGATGCCGGCCTGGGCGATCTGCACTTCGCTCATGCGGGTCAGGTCCAGGGTTTCGCCAAACCAGGCCTTGCCGTGGCTGGGCCGGGTCTTGCCGGTGATCACGTCCATCAGCGTGGTCTTGCCCGCGCCGTTGGGGCCGATGATGCAGCGCAATTCGCCCACGCCGATGTACAGGTTCAGGTCGTTGAGGGCCTTGAACCCATCGAAGCTGACGCTGATATCTTCCAGGGTCAGAATGGTGCCGTGCCGGGTGTTGAGCCCTTTGCCCGCGACCTGGCCGATGCCAATCGCATCGCGGCCGCTGCCTGCGTCGAAAATAGGTTCAAGCATGACGTTCCTCATTTCTTCAGCAGGCCGATAACGCCCTTGGGCAGGTACAGGGTGACGATGATGAACAGCGCGCCCAGGAAGAACAGCCAGTACTCGGGGAAGGCCACGGTAAACCAGCTCTTCATGCCATTGACCACACCAGCGCCGAGCAACGGCCCGATCAACGTGCCACGCCCGCCCAGCGCTACCCACACGGCGGCTTCGATGGAGTTGGTCGGTGACATTTCGCTGGGGTTGATGATGCCCACCTGCGGCACATACAGCGCACCGGCAAGGCCGCACAACACTGCGCTCAACACCCACACGAACAGCTTGAAACCGCGTGGGTCGTAGCCGCAGAACATCAGGCGGTTCTCGGCATCGCGCAGGGCGGTGAGCACTCGGCCGAACTTGCTTTTCGCCAGGCGCCAGCCGATGTAGAGGCTGGCCACCAGCAACAGCACCGTGGCGAAAAACAACACCGCCCGGGTGCCAGGTTCAGTGATGCCAAAACCTAAGATGCTGCGGAAGTTGGTAAAGCCGTTGTTGCCGCCGAACCCGGTCTCGTTGCGAAAGAACAACAGCATCCCCGCGAACGTCAGGGCCTGGGTCATGATCGAGAAATACACGCCCTTGATCCGCGAGCGGAAGGCGAAGAAACCGAACACCAAGGCCAGCACACCGGGGGCCAGTACCACCAGGCACAACGCCCACAGGAAGTGGTCGGTGCCGGCCCAGTACCAGGGCAATTCGGTCCAGGACAAAAAGGTCATGAACGCCGGCAACTCGCTGCCTGCCGCCTGGCGCATCAAGTACATGCCCATGGCGTAGCCGCCCAGGGCGAAGAACAAACCGTGGCCCAGGGACAACATCCCCGCGTAACCCCACACCAGGTCCAGCGCCAGGGCGACGATGGCGTAACAGAGAATCTTGCCCACCAGGGTCAAGGTGTAGGCCGACACATGCAGCGGGTTGTCCGCAGACAATAACGAACACAGGGGCAACGCCAGCAGCAGGAGCAGGATGACTGCACCGACTGCAATCGTGACTTTGGGGCCGGCTTTTTGCGTGGCCGTAAGCATTAATGGCTGGTTCATCAGTCGATCACCCGTCCTTTCAGTGCGAAGAGTCCTTGCGGGCGTTTCTGGATAAACAGAATGATCAGCGCGAGGATCAGGATCTTGCCGAGCACGGCGCCGATCTGGGGTTCGAGGATTTTGTTGGCGATCCCTAAACCAAAGGCGGCCATGACACTGCCGGCCAACTGGCCGACGCCGCCGAGCACCACCACCAGGAACGAGTCGATGATGTAGCTCTGGCCCAGGTCCGGGCCGACGTTGCCGATCTGGCTCAGCGCCACGCCGCCCAAACCTGCGATACCGGAGCCGAGGCCAAAGGCGAGCATGTCCACGCGCCCGGTGGGCACGCCGCAGCAGGCGGCCATGTTGCGGTTCTGGGTGACGGCGCGCACGTTCAGACCCAGGCGCGTCTTGTTCAGCAGCAGCCAGGTGAGCACCACCACGAACAGCGCGAAGGCAATGATCACGATGCGGTTGTACGGCAGCACCAGGTTGGGCAGTACCTGGATGCCGCCAGACAGCCAGGCCGGGTTCGACACTTCGACGTTCTGCGCGCCGAATACCAGACGCACCAGCTGGATCAGCATCAGGCTGATGCCCCAGGTGGCGAGCAGAGTTTCCAGGGGGCGGCCATACAGGTGGCGAATCACCGTACGTTCCAGCGCCATGCCGATGGCCGCAGTGACAAAAAACGCCACCGGCAACGCGATCAACGGGTAGAACTCGATGGCCTGGGGCACATAGCGCTGCATCATCAATTGCACCACATAGGTGGAGTAGGCGCCGAGCATCAGCATCTCGCCGTGGGCCATGTTGATCACGCCGAGCAGGCCGAAGGTGATCGCCAGGCCCAGGGCCGCCAGCAGCAGGATCGAGCCCAGGGACATGCCGCTGAACGCCTGGCCGAGGATCTCACCCATCATCAGTTTGCGTTTGACCTGGGCCAGGCTGGTCTCAGCGGCGGTGTGTACGGCGGCGTCGGCTTCCACGCCTGGCGCCAGCAGCGCCTCTAGGCGCGTGCGGGCCAGCGGGTCGCCGGTGCTGCCGAGCAAGCGCACGGCCGCCAGGCGCACCACCGGGTCGGGGTCGACCAGTTGCAGGTTGGCCAGGGCCAGGCTGAGGGCGCTGTGCACCTGCTCATCCGTCTCGGCGGCGACCTGCTGGTCGAGGAATTTAAGTTGTGCAGGCACCGCGCTTTTTTGCAGGGTGCGCGCTGCGTCCAGGCGCACCTTGGGGTCGGCGGCGAGCAGTTGCTGGCTGGCTTGCACGTTATTGATCAAACCGCGCAGGCGGTTGTTCAGGCGCACGGTCTTGGTTTCACCGTTGAGCGTGAGTTGGCCTTGCTCAAGGGCATCCACCAACTCGATACGCGTTGGGTCGGGGTGGGCGGCCCAGTCCTGCAGGAGTTTGGCTTGCTGCACCGGGTTGGCGGCAAGGAAGTCTTCGGCGTCGCTGGCGTGTGCGCCAAAGGGCAGCAACAACAGCAGGGCGAGGATGAGGCGGTGGAGGGCAGTGGGCATATAAAAATGTCCTGGTCATGCGGGGACAGTGTGGGAGCAGGCTGTGTGTAAGAGCTGGCTTGCCTGCGATGGCATCGCTGCGGTGTGTCAGGCACACCGAGTTGTTTGCATCGCAGGCAAGCCAGCTCCCACAGTGACCATGTCCCACATTCGAGCCGTGGGGGCGTTAGTTGCTCTTCACGGCATAGTCCGGTTTTTTGTCATTGCCCGGAATGTAAGGGCTCCACGGCTGTGCACGAATCGGCGCTTCGGTCTGCCACACCACCGAGAACTGCCCGTCGGCCTGGATCTCACCGATCATCACCGGCTTGTGCAGGTGGTGGTTGGTCTTGTCCATGGTCAGGGTGAAGCCCGACGGCGCGGCGAAGGTCTGGCCGCCCAGGGCTTCACGCACTTTGTCGACGTCAGTGGACTTGGCTTTTTCCGCCGCCTGCGCCCACATATGGATGCCCACATAGGTGGCTTCCATCGGGTCGTTGGTCACGGCTTTGTCGGCGCCCGGCAGGTTGTGTTTCTTGGCGTAGGCTTTCCAGTCGGCCACGAACTTCTGGTTCACCGGGTTTTCCACCGACTGGAAGTAGTTCCAGGCCGCGAGGTTGCCCACCAGCGGCTTGGTGTCGATGCCGCGCAGTTCTTCTTCACCCACCGAGAACGCCACCACCGGTACCTCGGTGGCTTTCAAGCCCTGGTTGGCCAGTTCTTTGTAGAAGGGCACGTTGGAGTCGCCGTTCACGGTGGAGACCACCGCGGTCTTGCCACCGGCGGAGAACTTCTTGATGTTGGCGACGATGGTCTGGTAATCGGCGTGGCCGAACGGGGTGTAGACCTCCTCGATGTCTTTATCCGCCACGCCTTTGGAATGCAGGAACGAGCGCAGGATCTTGTTGGTGGTGCGCGGGTACACGTAGTCGGTGCCGAGCAGGAAGAAACGCTTGGCGCTGCCGCCTTCTTCGCTCATCAGGTATTCCACCGCCGGGATCGCCTGCTGGTTCGGGGCCGCACCGGTATAGAACACGTTGGGCGACATCTCTTCGCCTTCGTACTGCACCGGATAGAACAGCAAGCCGTTGAGTTCTTCGAACACCGGCAGTACGGATTTACGCGACACCGAGGTCCAGCAGCCGAACACCACGGCCACCTTGTCCTGGGTCAACAGTTGCCGACCTTTCTCGGCGAACAGCGGCCAGTTGGACGCCGGGTCCACCACCACCGGTTCGAGCATCTTGCCGTTCACCCCGCCCTTGGCGTTGATCTCGTCGATGGTCATCAGCGCCATGTCTTTGAGCGAGGTTTCGGAGATCGCCATGGTCCCGGACAGCGAGTGCAGGATGCCGACCTTGATGGTCTCGGCGGCCTGGACGGTCCAGGTCAAACCCATGGCGGCAATAGATGCCGACAAAGTGAAAGCCTTGATCAAGCTGCGACGCTTCATGGTGCGATCTCCGTGTACCGATAATTGTTGTGGGGCAGATACACAGGGCTTTGCAAAGGCTGTGCCTGCTACGCCAGACACGGTTTACCGGCGGGTTCGGGAGGTAAAGCCGCTCCGTGGCGCACCAGGTTGGCGCCACGGAGGCCGTTGAGTGCACGGCAGGCTTCAAAAGAGGGCGTTGCGCGACAATGCTTCAGGCGGTTGCGCTGATGCGTGACAGCAACAAGCGATCCAGCGCCCACACCAGGACCAACGAAGCCCCTACCAACGGGAAAATGATCGCCAGCCCGAGCATGATCGCCATCGCGGTTTTCCACTTGGGCAGGTCATGGCGCAGCGGCGGCACACCCAGCCCGCCTTGTGGCCGGCGCTTCCACCAGATCACCACGCCGCTGACCGCGCTGAGCAGAATCATCAGGCAGATCAACAGCACGATCAGTTGGTTGACCCAGCCGAACATCTTGCCCTCGTGCAGCATCACGCCGGTTTCGGTGGCGCGTGCGACCAGGTTGTAATGATCCCAACGTACATCGGCCAGGACCTTGCCGGTGTACTGGTCCACGTGCAGGGTGGCGTCGTTGCGCGGGTCGTCGGCGAACACCGCGACGGTGAATACACCAGTGGCGGTGGTGGGGAAGGTAATGCTGTAGCCGGGCTCGACCTTGCGTGCGTTGGCCAGGTCGACCACCTGTTGAAGACGCACCGTGGGTGCGGCCGGGCCTGCGTGCATTGCGCCGTGATTCATATGCTCGGCGTGGTCGCCGGACATTGGCATCGGCGTGTTTTCCAGGGCCCAGGGCACGGTCTGCTGGGTGGCGGTGTTGAGCACACGGGCCTGCTGGTCGGACTGCGGCACGCTGTTCCACATCGCGGCTGGGAAGGTGTTCCACAAGTCGGCGTATTGCTTGCCCCAGAAGCCGGTCCAGGTCATGCCGCTGAGCAGCATCACCAGCAGGAACGCTGCGCCCCAGAACCCGGCGACTGCGTGCAGGTCACGCCAGAACACCCGACCACGGGTATTGAAGCGAGGCCACAGAATGCCTGCAGATGACTTGCCCCGCGGCCACCACAGGTACAGGCCGGACACCACCAGCATCACGCCCCAGCCGGCGGCGAGTTCGATCAGGCGATCGCCGACGGTGCCGATCATCAGTTCGCCGTGCAGGGCGCGGACGATGGCTTGCAGGTTGTTGTTTGCGTCCTGCTCACCGAGGACGGTGCCGCGATAGGGGTCGATGAACACCGTCACTTCGTGGGCGTCGTTGCGCATCACGAACTGCGCGCTGCGAGTGGCATCGGCAGGGGGCAGGTATTTGCTGATCGCGGCGTGGGGGTAGGCGGCTTGGGCGCGCTGCAGTTGCTCGTCGGCGCTCAGCGCGTGTTCGGCGGCGGGCACGGTGAGCAGGTGGCCGTACATCAGCGGGTCGAGCTGGGGTTTGAACAGGTAGATGATGCCGGTGAGGGCCAGCAGCACCATGAAGGGGGCGACGAAGAGGCCGGCGTAAAAGTGCCAGCGCCAGGCCAGGTTATAGAAGGAAATTTTTTGTGTGGTCATCGGGTGCTCCGCATAAGGCTTTTGATTTTTCTTGGTCTGTTACACCGCCATCGCAGGCAAGCCAGCTCCCACAGGGGACTGTAATCCACCTGTGGGCGCAGGCTTGCCTGCGACGCTTTTAGAAGCTCATGTCCACCTTGGTCCAGAGCGTACGCCCCGGCTCCTTGATGGCCTGCGGGTCGTTGGCTGGGTAACCGAAGCCTGCGTTACCGGCCAGATTCAGATGCTCGGCATAAGCCTTGCCGAACAGGTTGTCGACCCCGGTGCTGACCTTGAAGTGCTTGTTGACGCGGTATGCCGCGTTCAGCGAGAACACGCCGAAGCCGCCACTCTTGTCGTAGTCCTTGCCGACCACGTTGCCTTTGTTTGGATCGATACGGTGTTGCGCCGCGACCACCCTCCACAACGCACCAGCGCTCCAATCGTCTTCGCTGTAGGTCAGGCCCAGGCGCGTGTCCAGCGGTGGCATTTGTGGCAGGGCCTTGCCGTCGCTGCTGTTCTTGCCCCAGGCATAGGCGAGGCTGGCGTCGGCTTTCCAGTGTTGGCTCAGCTTGTACGCTGCGCCCACTTCGCCGCCCATGATACGTGCGTCCACATTGCGCGCCTGGGAGGTGGTGCCCATCATGCCGGGCCTGTAGTCGAACAGGATGAAGTCGCGCACCTGGCCGACATAGCCCGACACCCAGGCTTCCAGGTCGGCGCTCTTGTACTGGGCACCGAAGTCGAGCTGGGTGGTTTTCTCGGGCTTCACGCCGTCGAAGGCATTCACCGAACCGGCCGCGCCGGTGTTGGGGGAAAACAGCTCCCAGTAATCCGGGAAACGTTCCGCGTGGCCCAGGCCGGCATACAGCGTGGTGGGGCTGTCCGCCAGGTCGTGCTCATAACGCACAAAGCCCGAGGGCAATGTATCGGCGCGGGTGTCGCCGGCGGTCGGGTTCGGGCGCGACATCATTCCCGAGCCGGTGCGTTGACGGACGTCCTTGGCCGAGGCGCGGTCCAGGCGTGCGCCGGTGATCAGACGATCGTTGTCGGCGGCGTACCAGGTCAATTCACCGAACACACCATAGTTGTGGAAGTTGGCGTCCTTGTTGCGCGGCAAATCCTTATACGTGTCGATGCCCATGCTGCTGCGCGCACGGTGTTCATTGGTCTGCGCATCCAGGCCGCTGATCAATTGCACATCCGCCCAGCGCCAGGTCGCCTTGATGCGTGCGCCAAGGGTGCGGCGGTCGACGTTGGACGCCATGGGGCCCGCCATCATGCCGGTGCCCGAAGGGACACGCAGGCTGTAGTTGTCCATCACATGGTCGGCGTAGTTGTAGTAGACCTGGGCCTCGACCTTATCCAGCACCTCGCCGATATTGGATTTCTCGAAACGCAGCCCCAGGCTTTCGCGCAGGAACTGCGAGCCGTCCATGCCGCGGCCGGCGTAGCGCGCTTCACCATCGCCACGCCCGGCGGTGAGTTCCAGCAGGGTGTCGGCGTCGGGCGTGAAGCCCACAGCCACGTCACCGTTCCACTTGTCATAACGCGAGGCGACGGTGTCGTTGTTGCCGTCCTTGTAATCGTCGGCGTGGGCCTGGTTGCCGATCACGCGCACATAGCCCAATGGGCCGCCTGCAGCGGCATCGATGACCTTGTCGAAACGCCCGTTGGAACCGGCCAATACGCTGGCGTTGACCCGCGTGCCCAGCTCGCCGAACTGCTCGGGTTCACGGTCGAACAGGATGGTGCCCGCTGATGCGCCCGGGCCCCAGAGCACGGTTTGCGGGCCTTTGATCACGGTGAGCTTGTCGTAGGTTTCCGGCGAAATATACGAAGTTGGCGCATCCATGCGGCCCGGGCAGGCGCCGAGCATCATGCCGCCGTTGGTGAGGATATTCAGACGCGAGCCGAACATGCCGCGCAGCACCGGGTCGCCGTTGGTGCCGCCGTTGCGCACCAGGGCGAAGCCGGGGATGGTCTTGAGGTAGTCGCCGCCATCGCTGGCGGGCACCGGTTGGCGAGGGTCTTTGGGGTTGGTGACCACGGTCAGCGGTGAGCTGGGGGCGATCGCGGTGATGACGGTGGGGCTCAGCTCATGCTCGTCGGCGTGAGCGTGGGCAGCCAATAGTGCGCCGCATAAGGCGGTGAGCAGGGCAGTACTTCCCAAGCGGGTGTCAGCAGAAAACCTGGACATGACAAATTCCATCAATCAATCGTAAACAACACGGCCAGCAGCCTGCGGCTGTCTGTCTAAAGTCGGCCGGGGTGAAGTAACGCGGTGAAGGGCTTACGAAACGATGGGCGGCGCGCGGCTGCGGGCTCCGGGGAAGATGCTCTGCCGGGCATGGCCCAGGCGCGTGGCGGGGGTGAGGGCGTTGGCGGGCGGCGGGGTGCCGAGGGTTGCGTAGGAGACGCTGCCGGGCAGGGCCGGGCAACTGAACAGCAGGCTGCAATAGCCGCATTTTTCCCAGAGAACATGATGCTCGTCGGGGGCTTTGCTGTGCTGCGCAGGTTCACCATGGCAGTTGGGCATGTCCATGGTCATGGACATGCTGGCGTGATGATCCATCGGCATCGCTTGGGAAATCAGCGGACCGATAAAGATCATCAGCATGGCGAACAGGCTGATCCAACTGCCGCGCATCAGGCGGCGGTGGGGAGACAACCTGGCGCGAGGGGCGCCCATCGGGTTTGGCTTACTGGGCGTGCATATGCTCGTGGCCGGCCATTGGCGGCGCTTTGTGCACCGACACTTGCACCTGGACCTTGCCGGCTTTTTCGAAGGTCAGGGTCAGAGGGAATTGCTTGCCGTCGGCCAGCAGGCTGCGGTCTTTGAGGCCAAGCAGCATGACGTGATAGGCCATCGGCGCGAAGGTCAGTTCACCCTTGGCCGGTACGGCAACGCTGGGTACTTGTTGCATCTTCATCAAATCGCCTTGCATCACGTGCTCATGCAGCTCGGCTTTTTCGGCAACGCTGGTTTCAACGCTGAGCAGGCGATCCGGGGCCGCCCCGGTGTTATGAATTACAAAGTAGGCGGCGACGGTAGGCGCATTCGGTGGCAACTCCTGAGACCAGGGGTCGCTCACCAGCAAATCGCCGGCCTTGTAGTCTTCGGCATTGGCAGCACTGAACACCGGCAGCAGCAACGCAGCCAGAAGCAGGGAAGATTTAAGCATGGCAGTTCTCCAGAACGGTTCTAAACGCAGTTCACTTGCGAAGAAGATCAGACCGTTGGAGAAGCGCGGGGGTTGAGGCTCGGCCATTGCTGGCGCGGGGTTGGATTGCGCAATAAGCGCGGCGGCAAGTTCTGCACCGCCTCGAAGCGCGTCACATACAACTGCGGCACATGCCCCGGCAACGCCACCAACGGCGCAGAGCCCGAGCAACACCAGCAATGCTGCATGGCAGAGTGATCGTCCGGCGGTGCGGGAATTTCCAGCTTGCCCAGGGCAATCGCCTTGAGGCTCGCGCCATTGGACGAACAGAACCCGCCCCACATCAGACGCTTGACCGGGTCATCGGTCTGCTGCATTGCACTGGCCAACGGCATGGCAAACGCATTGAACAGCACTGCAAGGCAGGCGATCCAGGCAATTGCAAAGCGTTGACGGGCCATGGCGGATAATCCGTAGGGTTAAACGATCAGGCGGGTATTTAGCCTGATCGGGGGGGATAAGTAAAAAGGGCGGGTGTGGTTTGGTGTCGCAGTGTTGGGTTTGAGGATAGACGAGAACGGCCGCTTGCCAATTTTGCAGAAAGGACGCGGCGCACCAGGCGGGCTGATCGTTCCCACGCTCTGCGTGGGAATGCCGCGTTGGACGCTCTGCGTCCGCTTTTAAAGCCGTGACGCGGAGCGTCACAGGATGCATTCCCACGCGGAGCGTGGGAACGATCAAGTCAGGTATAGGGCTTTTTCCAGCCAATGGTTGCGCAGTTGATTGAGCTAGCGCCTTGGCTGGCTGATCTACTACCGTCATTTGATAACGCAATTCCAAAGTGTGGGAGCGAGCAAGCACGCTCCCACATTGGATAGGTGGTGTTTAGAAAAGAGTGATTGCTTGTAGCAACGCCGGCACTGCTGTGAACTCTCGATCTACGGCAGCCAACACCGGCCGCTTCAACACCAACACCGGCACCCCACGCTCACGCGCCACTTCCAGCTTCGGCTCGGTGGCGGTGCTGCCGCTGTTCTTGCTGATCAGCACATCAATCCGCCGTTCTTCGAATAACGTCCGTTCATCCTCGATCAAAAACGGCCCGCGTGCGCCGATCACCTCACAGCGCTCGTTGCCGGGATACACATCCAGCGCGCGCAAGGTCCAGAACTGATCGGCGGGGATTTCGTCGAGGTGCTGCAAGGGTTCGCGACCCAAGGTGAACAGCGGGCGTTTGAAGGGTTTGAGCGCTTCGACCAGTTCGGCCCAGTCGGCGACCTCTCGCCAATCATCCCCCGGCTGCGGCTGCCAGGCTGGGCGTCGCAATGCCCAGCAAGGCACATCGCTCAATTGCGCCGCTTGGGCCGCGTTTTGGCTGATCTGCGCTGCATACGGATGGGTGGCGTCAATGATCAGGCTGATACGTTCGTCACGAATAAACTGCGCTAACCCTTCAGCGCCTCCGTAACCCCCGACACGAACCTTGCAGTTCAGGTCGGTTGGTACGCGGCCCACGCCGGCCAGGCTGTAGATATGCTGCGGCCCCAGGGTACGGGCGATGGCCAGCGCTTCCGTGACCCCGCCCAGTAATAGAATCCTTTTCATAGCAGCTTGATCACTTCCAGCAACGTGATCGGCAGCGCCTGGCGCCAGGTATCGAACTCGCCCAGGGGCTGCGCCTGGGCCACGTGGATGCGGGTCAGTTCACCGCCATGCTCGGCGCGCCAGTTCATCAAGGTCATTTCGCTTTGCAGGGTCACGGCATTGGCAACCAGGCGGCCACCGGGGCGCAGGTGTTGCCAGCAGGTGTCGAGCACGCCGTCGCGGGTGACGCCGCCGCCGATAAAGATGGCGTCCGGCGTTTCCAGGCCGCTTAACGCCTCCGGCGCCTTGCCGCGAATCAGTTGCAGGCCGGGCACGCCGAGGGCGTCGCGGTTGTGTTCGATCAGGCTTTGTCGGCCTGCGTCGGCTTCGATCGCGAAGGCGCGACAGCTGGGATGGGTGCGCATCCATTCAATACCGATGGAGCCACTGCCCGCGCCTACGTCCCATAACAGTTCGCCCGGCATGGGCGCGAGGCGGGCGAGGGTCATGGCGCGCACATCGCGTTTGGTCAGTTGGCCGTCGTGCTTGAAAGCCGCGTCGGGCAAGCCTGCAAGACGCGACAGACGCGGTGCGTTGGCATCGGCCAGGCAGTCGATGGCGACCAGGTTCAAATCGGCAACCGCCGTGGGCTCCCACGCTTGCGCATGCCCGTCGATACGCCGCTCAGCCGGGCCGCCCAAGTGTTCAAACACAGTTATCCGACTGGGGCCAAAGCCGCGCTCGGCCAACAACGCCGCAATCAACGCGGGGCTGTTGCCGTCATTGCTCAACACCAACAAGCGCACGCCACTGGCCAGATGCGCATTAAGTGCCGCCACCGGACGGGCCACCACGGATAACGTCACCACCTCCTGCAACGGCCAGCCCAGGCGCGCCGCCGCCAGGGATACCGACGATGGCGCGGGCAAAATCAACAACTCTTCAGTTGGCACTTGCCGCGCCAGGCTGGCGCCGACGCCATAGAACATCGGATCGCCACTGGCCAGAACGCACACGGGCTCCCCGCGCCGCGACAACACTGGCTCCAGGGAAAACGGGCTCGGCCACACTTGGCGTTCGCCACGAATACACACCGGCAACAGGTCCAACTGGCGTTGGCCGCCTATAATCCGCGTGGCGCGCAACAGGGCATGCCGGGCATTTCTGCCCAGGCCTTTGAAGCCGTCTTCACCGATGCCTACAACCGTCAGCCAGGGCGACATATCAATTCCTTGAACGACATCCGACGGGCAGGCTTTTCATGCCGCCGGACAAAGCAGGCATAATACCGCGCCTTTACCCGTCAACCGGTAGCCCCGTGAACCCAACGCCCGCTGTGAATACCTTGCGCCCCTCGGCTTGTCCGGGGTTGCTGCGTATTGTCCAGGCGTTGGACGGTGGCATTTGCCGAGTCAAATTGGCGGGCGGCGCGATCACTGCCGCCCAGGCCCACGCCTTGGCGGACGCGGCCCAGGCGTATGCGGGCGGGGTGATTGAGGCGACCAACCGCGCCAACCTGCAGATCCGCGGCATCGGCGCCGAGCAGGAGGCGTTGATCGCCCGACTACTGGCGGCGGGCCTGGGCCCCAGCAACGCGGGCGGTGACGACGTGCGCAACCTGATGCTCAGCCCCAGCGCTGGCATTGACCCGCAGATGCTGTTCGACACCCGCCCGCTGGCCGCGCAGATCCTCGCCACCCTGGAGAACCATCCGCGTTTCCATGAACTGTCGGCCAAGTTCGCGGTGCAACTCGATGGCGGCGAAGACCTGGCGATGCTCGAGCATCACCACGACCTGTGGTTGTCGGCCTTCGTACGCCATGGCGAAACCCTGCTCGCGTTCGGCCTGGCCGGCTGTCCGGGCCTGGATGCGCCCCTGGCCGCCGTGCCTTTGAACCAGGGGCATGGGTTGGTCGTGGCCGTGCTGGAAGCGTTTCTGGACCTCGCCACCCCAGAACAAACGCGCATGCGCCATTTGTCTGTGGATAACGTGCTGAACCATTTGCGCTTGCCGTTGCTGCCAGCCGACGGCTTCATACGCCCGCCCAGCGACGCGTCGCTCCAGGTGGGCACTTATCCACAAGTGCAAAAGAATCAGTTCTACGTCGCCGCCCTCGCGCCATTGGGCCGCCTGAACCCGGCGATGCTCAAGGGCGCCGCACAACTGGCCAGTGACTATGGGGACGGCACCTTGCGCTTCACCCCTTGGCAAGGCGTGCTGGTGCCCAACGTCGAAAAGCCTCACGCCGTGACCGAGCGCCTGGCGCAACTGGGCTTTATCTGCTCGCTCGGCCACCCGCTGGCGCGCATGATTGCCTGCACCGGTTCCAGCGGCTGCGCAAAAGGCTTGGCCGACACCAAGGCCGACGCCGTGCAACTGGCCGCTCTGCAACCGGGCGTTGAGGTGCATCTGTCCGGCTGCCTGCGCTCCTGCGCTGCCGCGCACACCGCGCCAGTCACCTTGCTGGCGGTGAGCCCCGGCCACTACGACCTCTATTTTTGCGATGCAACCCAGCCTGGTTTTGGCCGGCTTCACGCGCGCACTCTTTCCATTGAAGCGGCGGGCGCCCTGTTGCGCGCTCGTCCACGGAGCAACACCGATGATTGATTACATCCGCGACGGTCAGGAGATCTATCGCAACTCCTTCGCCATTATTCGCGCGGAAGCCAAGTTGGACCGCATCCCGGCCGATTTGGAAAAACTCGCGGTGCGGGTGATCCATGCGTGCGGCATGGTCGAGGCCATCGACGGTCTGCAATTCTCCGAAGGTGCGGGCAAGGCCGGGCGCGATGCGCTGGCCGCTGGCGCGCCGATTCTGTGCGATGCGCGGATGGTCTCCGAAGGCGTGACCCGCGCGCGCCTGCCAGCCAATAACCCAGTGATCTGCACCCTGCGCGACGACAGCGTGCCGGAGCTGGCGCGGGAACTGGGCAATACCCGTTCCGCCGCCGCCCTTGAACTGTGGCGCCCGCATCTGGAAGGCAGTGTGGTGGTGATCGGCAACGCGCCGACCGCGTTGTTCTATCTGTTGGAAATGCTCGATGCCGGTGCGCCGAAGCCGGCGTTGATCCTGGGTTTTCCGGTGGGCTTTGTCGGCGCCGCCGAATCCAAGGCCATGCTCGCTGCTGATAGTCGTGGGGTGCCGTTCGTGATCATGCAAGGTCGCCTGGGCGGCAGCGCCATGGCTGCCGCCGCCGTCAATGCCCTGGCCACGGAGGTCGAATAATGCAGGTGCGCGGACGTTTGATCGGCCTGGGCGTCGGCCCCGGTGATCCGGAACTGATTACCCTCAAAGCCCTGCGCCTGCTGCGTGAATCGCCGGTGGTGGCGTACTTCGTGGCCAAAGGCAAGAAGGGCAACGCCTTCGGCATTATCGAGGACCACCTAGTGCCGCAACAGACCCTGATGCCGCTGGTGTACCCGGTGACCACCGAAGTGCTGCCGGCGCCGCTGTCCTACGAGCAGGTGATCAGCGACTTCTACGACAATGCCAGCCTCGACGTGGCCGCTCACCTGGACGCGGGCCGCGACGTGGCGGTGATCTGCGAAGGTGACCCGTTTTTCTACGGCTCCTACATGTACCTGCATGACCGCCTGGCCGAGCGCTACGAGGCCCAGGTGATTCCAGGTGTGTGCTCGATGCTCGGTGGTGCCTCGGTACTCGGCGCGCCGTTGGTGTATCGCAACCAGAGCTTGTCGGTGCTCTCGGGCGTATTGCCCCATGAGGACCTCAAGCGCCGCCTGGCGGATGCCGATGCCGCAGTGATCATGAAGCTGGGGCGCAACTTCCCGAAAGTGCGCCAGGTGTTGGAAGAGTTGGGTCTGGCCGAGCGGGCGTTGTACGTGGAACGCGCGACCATGGCCAACCAGAAGATCGTGCCGCTGGATCAGGTGGAGCCGATGTCGTCGCCGTATTTCTCGCTGATCATCGTGCCCGGTGAAAGGTGGCAAGGTTGATGACCCCGGCGATTGTGATTCTGGGCCAAGGCAGCCTGGCGACTGCGCGCAGGCTCCAGCAGGTTTACCCCGGCGCGTTGATCCACGGTTTGGCCACACGGGTTGAGGGGGCAGACCGTACCTACAGCGAATTCGGCGCGACCTTGCGTCAGCTCTATCAGCAGGGCACGCCACTGATTGCCCTGTGCGCCGCGGGCATTGTGATTCGCACCCTGGCACCGTTGCTGCTGGAAAAGGGCGAAGAACCCGCCGTGCTGGCCGTGGCTGAAGACGGCAGCGCTGTGGTGCCGTTGCTCGGTGGCCTGGGGGGCGTAAACCTCATGGCGCGCGATATTGCGGCAGCGCTCGGCGTGTCCGCCGCCATCACCACCAGCGGCGAGTTGCGTTTTGGCACCTGCCTGCTCAACCCGCCGGCGGGCTATCAACTGGCCGACATCGAGCTGGGCAAACGCTTTGTCTGCGACCTTCTGGCCGGCGAAAGCGTGCGCATTGAAGGCGCGGCGCCATGGCTGGAGGACGCTAACCTGCCTCAGGATCAACAGGCGCGCCTGGCGATTCATGTGGGCAGTGCCGAGCGCACACCGGCAGCCAACGAGTTGCTGATTTACCCGCAGAATGTCTACGCCACCTGCCGGCCGGGTGCGCAGTTGGCCGAGCGTGTGCGCCAAGCGCTGCATGAGGCGGGGGTCGCGGTGCAATCCCTGGCCTGCCTGCTGGCCAGCGACCTGCAGATGGCTGACGCGTCCTTGCATGAAGCCGCGTCGGCCTTGGGTGTACCGCTGCGTTTTGCCGTACTGGAACCCGTTGCGGACATCAGTATCACCGTCGCCGAGCAGCCCTTGGATCTGTCACAGGTTGGGCGCCCCCGCGGGCGTCTGGCGGTGATTGGCCTGGGCCCCGGCGCTGCTGAATTGATGGTGCCGGCGGTGAAGGCGGAACTGGCGCGTTGCACCGATGTGCTGGGGTATGAAACCTACGTGCGCATGGCCGGGCCGTTCCGGGACGACCAAGTGCAACACTGCACTGACAACCGCGAAGAAATGCAGCGCGCCCGCCACGCCTTCGAGCTAGCCGCGCAAGGCCGCTCGGTGGTGGTGGTGTCCTCTGGTGACCCGGGTGTATTCGCCATGGCCGCAGCGGTGATCGAGGCGCTGCACGAGTCCAGCGAGCCGGCCTGGCATCAGGTCGACCTGGAAATCCTGCCGGGGGTTTCCGCTTCGCTGGCCACCGCTGCCCAGGCGGGCGCGCCGCTGGGGCATGACTTCTGTGTGATGTCGCTGTCGGATAATCTCAAGCCCTGGGCGATCATCGAAAAACGCCTGGACCTGGCTTCCCAGGCCGACCTGGCCTTGGCGTTCTACAACCCGATCTCCAGGTCGCGGCCTTGGCAACTGGGGCGCGCCCTGGAGATCGTCGCGCTGCATCGCACGCCGCAGACGCCGGTGGTGCTGGGCCGTGACATCGGTCGTCCAGGCCAGACGCTGCGCGTCACTACCTTGGGGCAACTGACGCCCGAGCAGGTGGACATGCGCACCATGGTGCTGATCGGTTCATCCACCACCTGTGTGTTCCCGCGCGCGGGTGGCGGCGAGTGGGTGTACACACCACGTTGGTATGGCGACAAACCCAACTCCTGAAAACAGCCCGGTTGGCTGCCGGAAAGCTCCGAATAACCCAGGGATTCCCCTGGCGTTGTTCGGGGCTTTTTCTTTTTTATGCGATGAAAACCGCACGCCTGCCCGCCGCGCCTTGTCATTGCTGGACGCTGGTTTTGGGCGGGGCAGTCCAAGGGATGTTTATCGCATGGAAACCCCGCTGCTCCCTGGACTAGGGTGGAAGCAAGCCCCATGTGGGGTGCTTGTGGAGAACAGAAAATGGAGCGACGTCACAGAAGGATCAACAGTAAAAAAAGGCGCAAGTTGATTGCCGCCTACAAATTGCCGGGCGCACCTGCCAGGCAGGCCGCTTGCGCGCTGGATAGCGACGATGATTGCAATGCGGCCGTGGTCAACAACGGGGTGATTTCATTTGCCGAAGGCTTGTCGGCGTTGAACCGCGAATACGTACGCAAAAGCTATCTGCTGGCCAGCAGTTATGTGAGCGATGTGCTGAACGTCCAGCGGGGCAGCGAGGCGTGGTACGAGGAATTTATCAAGGTAATGGTCAGCCTGGGGTGGCTGCCGCTGCGCAGTCGCTTTGAACGGGTCTCGCGTGCGGGCAAAGGCCTGACGGTGCAACTGGCGGCGCTGAATATCATCGCCTCGATGCTGACGTCGACGGCGCTGTTCGGGCCACTGCTTAGCGCCTTGCCAAAGCTGGCCGCCGATGCGCTGGATGCATTGAAGCGTCAGCCAGCGTCTTTCGAGCTGTTCAAGCGCAATTGCGCGGTGCATGAGGGCGGCGATTTCGGCCTGGCCTCCTGCGCTGAAACAGACGGCGAGTTGATCATGGTGCTGGTGACCTACAGCACCCATGGTGTGGATAAACAGGTGGGCCTGCCCTTCCTGGAGTGGGATAGCTCCTCGTTCGAGGCCTTCAGCGGGCAGACTTGCCTGGTGCTCAATACCTCTATGGTCAACGAGAAAACCATCCAACTGATGCGCGAAAGCGCCGGTGACAAAGTGGAAATGGCTATCGCCAAATACCGGATCTAGGGCACCAGGTAGCCACGTACCCCGGTAAAAATGATTTGCGCGGCCAGGGCGCAGACGAACAGGCCCATCAACCGGCTGACAATCTGCAAGCCCTGGTCGCCGAGAATGCGTTCGATACGGTTGGACAGGTACAGCACCACGCCCACCGTCAGGCTGGCCAGGGCAATACTCAGGATGGCGGTAAGCTTGTCGTCCCAGTGTGGTTGGCTGACGCCCATCACCAGCAAGGCGCCGATGGTGCCGGGGCCGACGGTGAGGGGGATGGTCAGCGGCACGATGGTCACGTCCTGCTGCACGTTGTCGGTCTGCACCGCCGACTTGCCCTGGGCCATGCCCAGGGCGGAGATAAACAACACGCTGCCGGCGCCGATACGGAACGCGTCGACGGTAATGCCGAACACACTGAAAATCACCCGGCCAAACAGGTAGAGCAGCACGCTCGATACCAGGGTGGCCAGTGCAACTTTCCACGCCAGGCGCCGACGCTCCTTGCTGGAGTAGCCACGGGTCAGGCTGATAAAGCAGGACAGCACAAAGAACGGGCTGTAGAGCACCAGCATCTTCAGGTAAACGCTGAATAACACATGGAGCATGGGGGCGGCTCGCGGGCGGGGAAAGTGTGGAGGAGTCTATCCGACACAGATCAAATGTGGGAGCTGGCTTGCCTGCGATAGCGGTGGGTGTGATCGTTCCCACGCTCTGCGTGGGAATACATCCAGTGACGCCCTGCGTCGCGTTCAAGCAGGACGCGGAGCGTCCCGGGCGGCATTCCCACGCGGAGCGTGGGAACGATCATCACGGGCTGTAGAGCACCAGTATCTTCAGGTAAACGCTGAATAACACATGGAGCATGGGGGCGGCTCGCGGGCGGGGAAAGTGTGGAGGAGTCTATCCG
>NZ_JBXAJM010000005.1:0-80478 GCF_058797315.1 Pseudomonas sp. GW823-FHT02F05 | reverse complement strand
GTCCGACACAGATCAAATGTGAGAGCTGGCTTGCCTGCGATAGTGGTGGGTGTGATCGTTCCCACGCTCTGCGTGGGAATGCATCCAGTGACGCTCTGCGTCGCGTTCAAGCAGGACGCGGAGCGTCCCGGGCGGCATTCCCACGCGGAGCGTGGGAACGATCATCAGGAAAGGGTGCTGTGCTCAGGGCGCTGTTGGCGCTGCGCCACCCAGTAGTCCACCAGCTCGCGCAACTGCGACAGTTCCACCGGCTTGGCCATATGCCCGTCCATGCCTGCCTGGCGTGCGCGTTCTTTGTGTTCCGACAGGATATGCGCGGTGAGCGCCACCACTGGCGTGCGCACGCGTTGGTGGCTGACTTCCCATGCCCGCAGTTGCTGTGTGGCGGAGAAGCCATCGAGAATCGGCATTTCGCAGTCCATCAATACCAGGTCATAGCGCTGGGCTTTCATCGCTTGCAGCGCTTCTTCGCCGTTGCTGGCGGTGTCCGGGTCGAGATTGAGCTTGCCGAGCATGCCGCGAATCACTTTGGTGGAAATGCTGTTGTCTTCGGCTACCAGGATGCGGAAATCGCTGGGCACGGTCATGGCTGCCGGTGCGCTGGGGGCCGGGCGTGCCACGGGTGCGCCTTTGCTGCGCTGGGCCAGTTCATCAGCCAGGGTGGTCTTGAGGGTATAGCCAGCCACCGGTTTGGCGAGGATGCGCTTGATCCCGCAGTTGCGCGCAATGATCTTGCTCGGTGCATTGCTGATTCCGGTGAGCATGATCAGCAGGATGTCGTGGTTCAGGCTCGGGTCTTCCTTGATTTTCGCCGCCAGTTGCATGCCGGTCATGCCGGGCATGTTCTGGTCCAGCAGTACCACGTCGAAATAATCACGCAGGTGCGCCTTGGTGCGCAGCAGCGCCAGGGCCTCCTTGCCCGAAGGCACGGCGCTGACGTTCAGGCCCCAGGCCGTGCATTGTTGCACCAGGACTTTGCGGCAGGTGTCGTTGTCGTCCACCACCAGCACGCGGGCGTCCTTGAGCGGGCCGTCGAGGTCGCTGGTCGGGTGTTCCAGGCGTTCCGGGTCCAGCGGCAGGGTCAGCCACAGGGTACTGCCCTGGTGGCTCCCACTCTTGACGCCGAACTCGCCGTTCATCAACAAGATCAGCTGGCGTGCGATGACCAAGCCCAAGTGGCCGCTCAAGCGCGTCGCCGAAAGGAAGTTCTTGCTGTGCAGTTCGCTGTGCAACAGGGCGTCGCGTTCGGCAGCTTCCATGGGCACGCCGCTGTCTTGCACGGCAATGCGCAGGCGTGGCTTGGTGCTGCGCTCATCCAGGGCGACAACGATCAGCACTTCGCCTTCATCGGTTTTGTGCAGGGCGTTTTCCAGAAGGCTCAGTAAAGCCTGGCGCAGTCGCGTCGGGTCACCGCTGATCACTCGTGGTACCTGGGGTTGGATGAAGCTGATCAGCTCGACATTCTGTTGCTCGGCCTTGGCGCGGAAGATGCTCAGGCAGTCGTCGATCAATGCATTGAGATCGAACTGCACATCATCGAGTTCGATCTGCCCGGATTCGAGCTTGGAAATGTCGAGAATCTCGTTGATCAGGGTGAGCAACTCATTACCGGCGCTGTGGATGGTCTGCACATAGTCGCGTTGCTTCACCGACAACGGCGTGCCCAGCAGCAACTCGGTCATGCCCAGCACACCGTTCATGGGCGTGCGGATTTCGTGGCTGATCTTCGCCAGGAACTCGGCTTTGGCGGCGATTTCGGCATTGCTGGCCGCCAGGTCGCGGCTCAGGCTGAAACGGGTTTCGACAATGGCGCGCTGGCGCTCGCCGAGGGCCAGGCTCATCAGCAGGCCACTGAGGCAGATAAAGCTCAACAGGGTGACGATCAGCCCCTGTGGCGCCACCAGGGTAAGGCCGAGCAGTGCGGGCAGAATGATCAGCGTGCCGATGTTGAATACCACCATGGCCGCCACGAACAAGCGCGCCGGGCGGTAGCCTTTTTGCCAGTGATAGGCCGAGACAAACAGCATGCTCAGGCCCGCCAGCGCGACCAGGGCATAGGTGATGATGTTCAGCGGCAAGGTGTTGACGAACAACAGGAGCAGGCCGCACAGGATGATCAGCAGGATGTCGGCCATCAACACTTTGTTCAGCGGGTGCGGGCCCAGGGGCATGAAGAAGCGGTAGGCGAACATCAGCCCACAGGGTGCGGTCAGCAGCAGGGCCAGGTAGGCACCGGGGGTCTGGATTGCGTGCCAGTTCGGCAGCCATGGCCCCACCAGGTTGAGCAACAGCGCCAGGCTGAGCATCAACAGGAACTCGCACGCGGCCAGCCACAGGCTGCTGCGCGAGCGGTGGTAGGCGAAGCGCGTGAGGTTGTGCAGGATCAGCATCGACAGCACGCCGAACAGCAGGCCGTAGATCAGCGTCTGGTTCTGGTTGGCGGCGGCCAGCACCGCTGGTTCCAGGGTGATGTAAGGGCGCAGCTCGTGTTCCGAGACCAGGCGCAGGTATACCTCCAGTGGCCGTTGGCTCTGAGGCATCGGCAGCATGAAGTCACTGCTGGGCAACGAGCGCTCAGCCTGGGGTTGGCGTGTGCCGGTGGTTTGTTGCTCCACCAGGGTGTCGCCGTCCAGCACATACAGGCTCAGGCTGGAGAGGTCCGGGGCGAACACCCGCAGCACTTGTTCGTGCTTGCCGGGCTGCAACCTGAAACGCACCCACAACGCACCGTCCGGCTGCGCGGCGGTGATCCGGTCCAGTTCGATGGGGCTGAATTGATTGGTATAGCGGGCGGAACGGATATCGCTCAGTTGCAGGTCGGCCTGTTCATCAAGCAATACTGCCCAGCCACTGCCTTGCGCAGCGGCCTGGGCCGGTAGCAAGCAGAGCAGGGTCAGCAGACTGATTGTGAAACCTATGGCGATCCTGAGCCAGCGCACGGCGAAATCCCTTCGGTAGGTGGATGCACGGGTTAACTATGCGCGGGGCAACAGGGTACGGCAAGGGCCAAAGGCCCTTACCTAACCGAACGGATAGCTACTGCAAGTGTAGCTGCTCAGTTGTTCTCACCGCGTTCGCGGGCAATGGCACGGTAGCCAATGTCGGTGCGGTAGAAGCAGCCCTTCCAGTCGATTTTCGCCGCCAGTTTGTATGCCTGTTGTTGCGCGGCATCGACACTGGCACCCATCGCGGTGGCGCACAACACGCGGCCACCGGCGGTTACAACTTTGCCGTCCTTGAGCGCGGTGCCTGCATGGAACACCTTGCCTTCCAGCGCAGCGGCGGCGTCGAGGCCTTCGATCACATCGCCCTTGGCGTAGTCGGCGGGGTAGCCACCGGCCGCCAGCACAATCCCAACGCTAGGTCGTGGGTCCCACTGCGCTTCGACCTTGTCCAGGGCCTGGGCGAGGGCGGCTTCCACCAGCAGCACCAGGCTCGATTGCAGGCGCAGCATCACCGGTTGGGTTTCCGGATCGCCGAAGCGGCAGTTGAACTCGATGACTTTGGGGTTACCGGCTTTGTCGATCATCAGGCCGGCATAGAGGAAACCGGTGTACACGTTGCCTTCATCCGCCATGCCGCGCACGGTTGGCCAGATCACCAGGTCCATGACGCGCTGGTGGACGTCGGCGGTGACAACGGGCGCCGGGGAGTAGGCACCCATGCCGCCGGTGTTCGGGCCACTGTCGCCGTTGCCGACGCGCTTGTGGTCCTGGCTGGTGGCCATCGGCAATACGTTCTTGCCGTCGACCATCACGATAAAGCTGGCTTCCTCGCCGTCGAGGAACTCCTCGATGACTACGCGTGAACCGGCGTCACCAAAGGCATTGCCGGCGAGCATGTCGCGCACGGCGTCTTCGGCTTCCTGCAGGGTCATGGCGACGATCACGCCTTTGCCGGCAGCCAGGCCATCGGCCTTGATCACGATCGGTGCGCCTTTCTCACGCAGGTAAGCCAGGGCCGGTTCGATCTCGGTGAAGTTCTGGTAGTCGGCCGTCGGGATCTTGTGGCGAGCCAGGAAGTCCTTGGTAAAGGCTTTCGAGCCTTCCAGCTGGGCGGCGCCAGCGGTAGGGCCAAAGCAATCCAGGCCACGGCTGCGGAACAGATCGACGACGCCTGCTACCAGTGGCACTTCCGGGCCGACGATGGTCAGGGAAACATTCTTTTCGGCAAAATCCGCCAACTGCTCCAGGGCCAGCACGTCGATGGCGACGTTTTCACACTTGGCTTCGATGGCGGTGCCGGCGTTGCCGGGAGCAACGAAGACTTTCTGCACGCGTGGGTCCTGGGCTACTTTCCAGGCCAGGGCGTGTTCACGGCCACCGCTGCCAATGATCAAAACATTCATTTCAAAAACCTCGTTAGGATGATCGTTCCCACGCTCTGCGTGGGAATGCCTCTACGGACGCTCTGCGTCCGAGGGACGCGGAGCGTCCCTGGCTGCGTTCCCACGCGGAGCGTGGGAACGATCAATCAGTGGCGGAAGTGGCGCATGCCGGTGAAGACCATCGCAATGCCAGCTTCATCAGCGGCGGCGATGACTTCTGCATCACGCATCGAACCGCCCGGTTGGATCACGGCGGTCACGCCAGCTTTCGCGGCGTTGTCCAGGCCGTCACGGAACGGGAAGAACGCATCGGAAGCCATCACCGAACCCACCACCTGCAAACCGGCATGTTCAGCCTTGATCGCGGCGATACGTGCCGAGTTCACGCGGCTCATCTGGCCAGCGCCGACACCGATGGTCTGGCGGTTCTTGGCGTAGACGATGGCGTTGGACTTGACGTATTTGGCCACTTTCCAGGCGAAGATCAGGTCGTTGATCTCTTGCTCGGTCGGCGCGCGCTTGGTCACGACTTTCAGGTCATCGCTGCCGATCATGCCGATGTCGCGGCTCTGTACCAGCAGGCCGCCATTGACGCGCTTGTAGTCCCAGGCCGCGGCGCGGTCTGCCGACCACTCGCCACAGGCCAGCAGGCGCACGTTGGTTTTGGCGGCGACGATGGCGCGGGCTTCTTCGCTGACGCTTGGGGCGATGATCACTTCGACGAACTGACGCTCGACGATGGCCTTGGCGGTCTCGGCATCCAGTTCGCGGTTGAAGGCAATGATGCCGCCGAATGCGGATTCGGTGTCGGTGGCGTAGGCCAGTTCGTACGCCTGGCGGATACCGCCTTCAGCGTCCGGGCTGACTGCCACGCCGCACGGGTTGGCGTGCTTGACGATCACGCAGGCCGGCTTGACGAAGCTCTTTACGCATTCCAGCGCGGCGTCAGTGTCGGCCACGTTGTTGTAGGAGAGTTCTTTGCCTTGCAGTTGAGTGGCGGTGGCGATGCCCACTTCGGCCGGCTTGGCTTCCACGTAGAACGCCGCACTCTGGTGCGGGTTCTCGCCGTAGCGCATTTCCTGGGCCTTGATGAACTGGCTGTTGAAGGTGCGCGGGAACTGGCTGCGACCTTCTGTGCTCAGGGTGTCAGCCGCTTGGTTCACGGTGCCCATGTAGTTGGCGATCATGCCGTCATAGGCGGCGGTGTGTTCGAACGCCTTGAGCATCAGGTCGAAGCGCTGGGCGTAGGTCAGGCCACCGGCCTTGAGGTTTTCCAGGACGTTGGCGTAGTCGCCGGCATTGACCACGATGGCCACGTCCTTATGGTTCTTGGCCGCCGAGCGCACCATGGTCGGGCCGCCGATATCGATGTTTTCGATGGCGGTCGGCAGGTCGCAGCCTGGCTTGTTGATGGTGGCTTCGAACGGGTAGAGGTTAACGGCCACCAGGTCGATCGGCTTGATGCCGTGCTCGGTCATGATGGCGTCGTCGATGCCGCGACGGCCGAGGATGCCGCCGTGGATTTTCGGGTGCAGGGTCTTGACGCGACCGTCCATCATTTCTGCGAAACCGGTGTAGTCCGCGACTTCTACTGCGGCCACGCCGTTGTCCTGCAGCAGTTTGAAGGTCCCGCCCGTGGAGAGGATTTCCACACCCAGGGCTTCCAGCTCCCGGGCAAATTCAAGGATCCCGGTCTTGTCGGAAACACTGATCAAGGCACGGCGGATCGGCAGGCGGGTGGTCTGGTCGGTCATCTCAATTTCCATCAAAAGCAAAGGAAGTCAGCAAAAAAGGCGACCGGTTTTACGCGGGCGCCTTTCTGGTTTGATTGAATGCTTACAGCAAATCGTACTGCTTGAGCTTTTTGCGCAAGGTGCCACGGTTGAGGCCCAGCAGCTCACTGGCTTTGGTCTGGTTGCCCTTGACGTAGTTCATCACGCTTTCGAGCAAGGGCGCCTCGACTTCGGAGAGCACCAGGTTGTACACATCCGTGACGGAAGCGCCCTCAAGGTGGGCGAAATAATTGTGCAGCGCCTTCTCGACACTCCCGCGAAGGGTCTGGCCTTCTTCGCTGGGCGTGTTGAGGTGCTGTTTCAAATTGACGTTGTCGCTCACGGGTGTTGTTCCACTCACTAAAGTCTCGGTCATCATCGTCATGCGGCCACCCCTTCTCCATCCCCTGTTCCCAGGCTCTTGTCGCGTCCGGCGAAGAACTCACGAACGGTGGCGACCTGTGCCTGCGTTTCATCCAAACGATTGAACTGAGCGCGGAATTCCTTGGCGCCCGGCAAGGTGGCGAGATACCAGCCGACATGCTTGCGAGCAATGCGTACTCCCATCACGTCCCCATAGAAGGCGTGCAGGGCGGTCAGATGCTCTAGCAGAATACGTTCCACCTCGACCAACTCTGGTGCCGGCAAGACTTCACCAGTACGCAGGAAATGCTCGATTTCACGAAAAATCCACGGCCGCCCCTGGGCGGCCCGGCCAATCAACAAGCCATCGGCACCGGTCGCGTGCAGCACGCGCCGGGCTTTCTCGGCACTGTCGATGTCGCCATTGGCAAAGACGGGCATCGACACGGCCTGCTTGATCGCGGCAATGGTGTCGTACTCGGCTTCACCGGTATAAAGGTCGGCGCGGGTACGGCCATGCACCGCCAGCGCTGTAATGCCTGCCTGTTCAGCGATCTTCGCCACCGTCAGGCCATTCTTGTTGTCCCGGTCCCAACCGGTACGAATCTTAAGGGTCACCGGTACATCCACTGCGCCAACAACGGCCTGCAGGATCTCGGCGACCAACTGCTCATCTTTCAACAGTGCGGAACCGGCGGCCTTGTTGCAAACCTTCTTGGCCGGGCAGCCCATGTTGATGTCGATGATCTGTGCACCCAGCTCCACATTGGCCCGTGCGGCATCCGCCAGCATCTGCGCATCGCCCCCGGCGATCTGCACCGAGCGTGGCTCGGGATCACCTTCGTGGATCATGCGCATCCGCGACTTTCGGGTGTTCCACAGACTCATGTCGCTGGTAACCATTTCAGAGACTACTAGACCCGCGCCCAAACGCTTGCACAGCTGACGAAAGGGCTGGTCGGTGACACCCGCCATCGGGGCGAGGATCAAGCCGTTTTGCAATGTGTATGGGCCGATGCGTACCGCCGACATAGGACTTCCCTGTTGTGGGGCCGGATCATTAGAGTTCGAAAAAGGGTTGGCATGATACCCGCTCTCGATGACTGGTTAAAGGCTGAATTGGATAAAATCTGAACAGTTACTTTTTTATCGCCATCGGTTTGGTTGACGGCGGTCAAGTCAATAATCCGCCGTCAAACCTCGGTGGGCACGCCGTTTTACTCGGGCGAGTGGAAGCTCAGGCTGTAGTTCACGGCTCTATTGCCCGGATCAAGAATGTCCAGGGAGATGTGGATAGGCGTCTGCGAGGGCATTTCGCTGACGCCAGCCAACTCGCCGCTGAGGTATTCGGCGGGCTTGAAGCGACGACTGGCAATCAGGCTGCCGTTCAAGTCCGCAAAGCGCAACTCCAGCAGCGGGAAGGGCTGGGAGAAGGTCGCACGGTTATAGAGGATGGCATCGACCACCAGCGCCCCGGCGAATTCGGGGTGGCTGCGCACCACCAGATTGCTGCTCTTTATGTGGGTAATGTCGACCCGCGATGGCACGGTGCACCCCAGTTTCGGGCATAACGCCTGGAACCAGGGACGGTAGGCGTCCTGGCGGGCCAGGTCGTCGAATTGGTAGGCGATGTACTGGCCGGCCAGACCGGCAGCGGCGAGTACCACCAACAATATCCAGACCAGACGGCGACCCCAGCTTGACGGACGCTTCTGCGCATACAGGTGCAGGGGGTCGTCTTCCAGGTCCTGGAGTAACTCGTCGTGTACACCAGCCTCCGTTCGCGCGCGCTTGCGGCGCGGCTGTGCGCGGTCTTCGGGTTCAGGCTCATCGTGCTCGTCGCGAGTGGGTGTCAGCGGCGGGTCGAGGTCGTCATCCACGGTAGTGGCGTGCAGAGCTGGTGCGTCATCGAGTTCGTCGACGTGGGCGGACATGGACGGTTCGGTGCGCTGTTTGGACGCAGGTGCCTTAACCGGCTCGGGCTCTTCTTCTGGTGCCTGGGCGCGCTCTTCGGGTGGCTCACTGAACAGGCTGGCCGCCCATTTTTCTTCCTCGGCCTTGACCGTGTCGCGGCTGGCACTGAAGGACTCTTCCTTTTGCCGACGGTCGGCGCCTGGCTGGCGACGTTCTGCGCCCACTGCCTGGGTGTGCTGGATCTCGCGACGTTCCAGCCTGGCCAGTTCCTTGTCCAGGTTATCCAGGTCCAGCTCTTCGGCCGTCCACTGCTTCTGGCTGATGGCCCGCGGTGGCTCGGGAGGTGCTTCGCCAATCGGTTCGGGGGTTGTCGGCGCTTCAGGTTCCGGCGCAGACGCCTGGGCACGTTGCTCCAGCAACTGGCGAGCGGCGTTGAACACTTGCAGGCACGAGCCGCAACGCACCACGCCGCGGGCCACGCTCAATTGAGCGTGGTTGACGCGAAAGCGCGATTGGCAATGTGGGCACTGGGTGACGAAACTGTCGGTCATGCGGCCATCCGATTCAGGCAAGCGCTCATTCTAGCGCCGACGACCGCTGATGCGTACCCAGCCATCACGGTTGGCGATCGGGTCCAGCTCGAAGTCTTTGGCGTAGGCCGCAGCCACGTCTTCACCTTGCTCGGCGAGGATGCCCGACAGCGCCAGGCGCCCGCCCGGCTTGACCAGGCTCGACAGTTGCGGCGCCAGCGACACCAGTGGCCCGGCGAGGATATTGGCCACCAGCACATCGGCCTGAACCTGGGGCAGGTCCTCAGGCAGGTAGAGTGGGAATTTGCCTTCGGCAATGTTGTTGCGCCCGGCGTTATCGCGGGAGGCTTCCAGGGCCTGCACGTCGATATCGGTGCCCACGGCCTCCTTGGCGCCCAGCAGCAGGGCGGCGATGGCCAGGATCCCCGAGCCGCAGCCGAAGTCCAGTACGTTGCTGTCGGTCAGGTCCTGGCCGTCCAGCCATTCCAGGCACAGGGCGGTGGTCGGGTGCGTGCCGGTACCGAACGCAAGACCCGGGTCCAGCAGCAGGTTGACGGCGTCTGGCTCGGGCGCGGCGTGCCAGCTTGGCACGATCCACAGGCGCTGGCCGAAACGCATGGGCTGGAAGTTGTCCATCCAGCTGCGTTCCCAGTCCTGGTCTTCGATGACTTCGCTGTGATGCTCGGGCAGCGGGCCGCCGGTGAGCAGTTCCATATGGGCCAGCACGGCGGCGGCGTCGGTGCCGTCCTCGAACAGGGCCAGCAAGTGGGTGTGGGACCACAGCGGCGTGGTGTTGAGTTCCGGCTCGAAAATCGGCTGGTCTTCGGCGTCCATGAAGGTCACCGACACGGCGCCCACTTCGAGGAACGCGTCTTCGTAGGTTTCGGCTTGTTCTGGGCTGATGGCGAGACGGACTTGCAGCCAAGGCATGGCGGGCACCTTTGAAAAAAATGAATGTGCGGCGGGCAGGCCGCGAAAGCGCGCAAGTTTACGCGAGAGCAAGCCAGAAGACGACTGCGCCGACGATCGCTCCCACGCTCGGCGTGGGAATGCCGCCTCGGACGCTCCGCGTCCCGTTGTTAAGGCGTGGTGCGGAGCGCCACAAGAGGCGTTCCCACGCGTGGGAACGATCAGGGGGCGGTGGCCCATAAACAACAAAACCGCCCGAAGGCGGTTTTGTTGGGTGGAGCACTTACTGGTTGGCCAGCTTGTGTTCCAGGTAGTGAATGTTCACACCACCTTCGCAGAAGCCTTCATCACGAACCAGATCCCGATGCAGCGGGATGTTGGTCTTGATGCCGTCGACCACGATTTCGTCCAGGGCGTTGCGCATACGGGCCATGGCCTCGTCGCGAGTGGCGCCCCAGGTGATCAGCTTGCCGATCAGCGAGTCGTAGTTGGACGGAACCTTGTAGCCGCTGTACAGGTGCGAATCCACACGTACGCCGTTGCCGCCGGGCGCGTGGAAATGCTTGACCAGGCCAGGGCTTGGGATAAAGGTTTTCGGGTCTTCGGCGTTGATGCGGCACTCCAGGGAGTGGCCGTGCATCTTCACGTCGTCCTGGGTGAAGGACAGCACGTTACCGGCTGCGATGCTCAGCATCTCCTTGACGATGTCGATACCGGTGACCATCTCCGATACCGGGTGCTCTACCTGCACACGAGTGTTCATCTCGATGAAGTAGAAGCGGCCGTTTTCGTAGAGGAACTCGAAGGTACCGGCGCCACGGTAGTTGATGTCGATGCACGCCTTGACGCAACGCGCCAGTACTTCCTGGCGGGCTTTCTCGTCCAGGCCCGGTGCCGGGGCTTCTTCCAGTACCTTCTGGTGGCGACGTTGCAGCGAGCAATCGCGATCACCCAGGTGGATGGCGTGGCCCTGGCCGTCGGACAGTACCTGGACCTCCACGTGACGTGGGTTGGTCAGGTACTTCTCCAGGTAGACCATCGGGTTGCCGAACCAGGCGCCCGCTTCGGAGCGGGTCTGCTTGGCGGCTTCGATCAGGTCTTCTTCCTTGTGCACCACGCGCATGCCGCGACCACCACCGCCACCGGCGGCCTTGATGATCACCGGGTAGCCGACTTCGCGACCAATGCGCAGAGCGGTTTCCTCGTCTTCAGGCAGTGGGCCGTCGGAGCCTGGAACGGTGGGCACACCGGCCGCGATCATGGCGTCCTTGGCCGAGACCTTGTCGCCCATCAGGCGAATGGTTTCGGCTTTCGGGCCGATGAAGGCAAACCCGGATTTTTCCACTTGTTCGGCGAAGTCGGCGTTTTCCGCGAGGAAGCCGTAGCCCGGGTGGATGCCATCGGCGCCGGTCACTTCTGCCGCGGCGATGATATTCGAGACTTTCAGGTACGAGTTCGTGGCCAGTGGCGGGCCGATGCAGATGCTTTCGTCCGCCAGTTTCACGTGCATCAATTCGGTATCGGCCGTCGAGTAAACAGCGACGGTCTTGATGCCCTCTTCCTTACAGGCGCGCAGGATACGCAGCGCGATCTCGCCGCGGTTGGCGATCAGGACTTTTTGCAGTTTCTTCGCAGGTTTCAACATCGAAGGCGCTCCGCGGTTCAAACGATGGTGAACAGCGGCTGGTCGTACTCAACCGGCTGACCGTTTTCTACCAGGATGGATTCAATGACGCCGGCTTTTTCCGCGGTGATGTGGTTCATCATTTTCATCGCTTCAACGATGCAGATGGTGTCGCCCACTTTCACGGTCTTGCCCACTTCAACGAAGGCTGGCGAGGTCGGTGCCGGGGTGCGGTAGAAAGTACCGACCATTGGCGACTTGACCACGAAGCCGTTCAGCGCAGGAGCGGCTGGGGCGGCAGGTGCAGCGGCGGCGGCAGGTGCGGCAGCCGGAGCTGCAGCGGCTGGAGCCGGTGCTTGCATCTGTGGCGCGTAGAACTGTTGGGCCGGGGTCTTGCTGTGACGGCTGATCCGTACGGACTCTTCGCCTTCCTTGATTTCCAGCTCGTCGATACCGGATTCTTCCAGCAGTTCGATCAGTTTCTTAACTTTACGGATATCCATGAATCATCAACTCCCAAGGGTCGGTCAGGGGCGTTTAGCCTGTTCTTCAATGTGTTCCAGGGCGGCCTCCAGGGCCAGTCGGTAACCGCTGGCGCCAAGGCCGCAGATCACTCCTACCGCTACGTCGGAGAAGTAAGAGTGATGGCGGAAAGCTTCGCGTTTGTGCACGTTCGATAAATGCACTTCGATGAATGGGATGCTCACCGCCAGCAGCGCGTCACGTAATGCAACGCTTGTGTGCGTAAAAGCGGCGGGATTGATCAGAATAAAGTCCACGCCTTCGCCGCGCGCGGCATGGATGCGATCAATCAATTCATACTCGGCATTGCTTTGCAGGTAGAGCAAATGGTGGCCGGCTTCACGGGCCCGCTTTTCCAGGTCGAGGTTGATCTGGTCCAGGGTCACTGCCCCGTAGACGCCCGGTTCGCGGGTGCCAAGCAGGTTCAGGTTGGGTCCGTGAAGAACCAGTAAGGTCGCCATTGGCTGTTCCTTGTTATTGGTGTGGGTGCGTCAGAACCCGGCGACTATGCCGCAAAGCCTTTGTGACTGTCCAGTTCTATGCAGTAGCCGGCACGATTAGCGAGGATTGCGCAAAATTTGTGACTGGGAGACGGCATTTGGTCAGTGTGGGAGCTGATCGCACCCACGCTCCGCGTGGGCACGCATCCAGTGACGCTCTGCGTCACGGCTTTAAAGCGGGACGCGGAGCGTCTGGGGCGACATTCCCACGCGGAGCGTGGGAACGATCAGCCACATTGCGGTCTTCATAGAGGGCCGGATCGGGGTTAGACGCGGAAGGCTTGCACGGCGGTAGTAAGCTGCCCGCCCAGTACCAGCAGGTGCTCGCCCTGGCTACGGCCCTGGCCAATACGCAGCAAATTATCCTCACCCAATTGATGAATCCGCTCACTGTTGTCGCGTATCTCGCTCACGGCGCCACTCTGCTGCGCGGTCACATCGGCAATGCGTACGGCGGTATCCGAGATGGTCTGGATCGCCCCGACGATTTCATCCAGCGCGCCATCCGCCGCCTGGGCCTGCTGGGCGGTGGCTTCGGCGTGTTCGACCTGGGCGCGCATGCCTTCTACCGACTGGTGCGCGGCGCTTTGCAGGCCGGCGATCAGGCCCTGGATTTCGGCGGTGGCGCCGGCGGTACGCTGGGCCAGGGAGCGCACTTCGTCGGCTACCACGGCGAAACCACGTCCGGCTTCACCGGCGCGGGCGGCTTCGATAGCGGCGTTGAGCGCCAGCAGGTTGGTCTGGTCGGCAATCGAGCGAATCACCGTGAGCACGCCGCCGATGGTGGCGGACTCTTCGGCAAGTTTCTCGATCATCTGCGCGTTTTGCTGCACTTCGCCTACCAGCGCATGCAGCCCGGTGAGGCTCAGGCCGATCACACGCTGGCCTTGCTCTACCGCCTGGCCCGCACTGCGACTGGCCCCGGCGGCCTGGCTGGCATCCCCGGCGACTTGCTGGATGGTGGCTTCCAGTTCGCCCAGGGAATCACGGATTTGCGCGGTGTCGCCGGCCTGGCGCTCGGCGCCGTCGTGCAGGCCGCTGCTCAGTTCGGCCAGGGCGCGGCTGCTGCCTGCCACTTCTTCGGCATTGCCACGGATGGTGCCGACCAGATCCACCAGGTAGGCGCGCAGGCGGTTAAGGGAGGCCTCGATATCGTGCAGTTCACGGTTGGTCTTGCCCAGGGCAATCGGTTGGCTGAAGTCGCCTTCGGCCCAGGTCGACAAGGCGGGTGCCAGGTTGGTCAGCACGCGCGCCAGGCGGCGTTGCAGGGTATCGATCAGCAATGCGATCAGCAGGATCAGGCCAATCATCACCCCCTGCATCACACGCACTTCACCCTGAATCTTCGCGTGTTGCGTGCGCACCACGGGTTCCAGGCCGGCGATAGCCTGTTGTACGTTGGTGATTTTAAGGTGGGTGCTGGCGGCGAGATCGGCGCGTTGCTGGATCTGTTCACGGGTGCGTTGGAGTTCGGCGGGGTAGCGGGTCAACAGGCTGCTGAGTTCGCGCTTGAGGTCGACGCCGGTGTCCTGGGCTTCGGTTTTTTCGGTGTTTTCCAGGCCCATCAACGCGGAAAAATCATCGGTGTGGGATTCAGCGCTGGCCTTTATTCCCAATAAGGGCAGCTGCGCAAGCAGGTCGGCCTGAGTGCGCAGGTTGGTCACTTCCCGCTCGACATCCGCGGCCAACTCGGCGCGCCCGCTGCTGACTAGCTTGTCGCGGGCCAGGGACAGTTTGCCCAGGTGCTGTGAGGCTGCGAGCAATGGCGACATATAATGCGCAGCCTCCGCGGAATTGACACCGCTGGCGTACTGGCTCAATTGTTCCAGGTTCGCGCCCAGTTCACGCTCGGCTTGCAGCAACAGGGCTTGCGGGTCGCCAGCCAATTTACCGGCGGCCAACAGGTCGGTCTTGCTGAAAGTCTCCAGGTCCATGAGGCTGGGGCGCAGGTTTTGCGCCAAGTCGGGCGGCAGTTCGCCCAGCTGAAGCTGCAGGCTTTCCAGGCTCTGGGTTGCACTGCTCAGGCGCAGGGCATCGCCGCTGGCCAAGTAGTCCTCGATGTTACGGGCAGCCTGGTTTTGAAAGACCTGGGACAACCCGAGGTAGCGCTCCATCAACAAGTACGGACGCTCCAGCGCCCGTTGCGACCACCACAGTGTCGCCCCGAGGGCCAGGCACACAGCCACCAGCAGAAGGGTATTGAGATTGGTCAGCAGCTTCAGGCGCATGCGGGGTTTCAACCGACGGCAAGAGATAAGCGCCTGAATTTATTGCGTTTGTATTACAGCGTTATGACCGAATCGGTGGATTCTGGTGAAAAGATGGCACTTTGCTTTGATGTGCGAGCGGCTTGCACGCGATTACGTCCGGCGTCCTTGGCGCGGTACAGCGCTTCGTCAGCCTGGGCGGCCATCATCAAGCTGTCGGAACCGTCGCACAGCTCCACCAGGCCGGCGCTGAAGGTGCACCACAAATCCTGCGGTTGGGCGGGGTAGTGGATTTCTGCAAAGCGCCGACGAATGTCGTCCAGCACCTTGCAGGCCGAATCCAGGTCGGTGTCGGGCATCACGATGGCGAACTCTTCACCGCCGTAGCGGCCGATGTAATCGGTCTTGCGCAAACGCTGCTTGAGAAACAGTGCCAGGCTCTTGATCACCCGGTCGCCCATGGGGTGGCCGTGGCTGTCATTGACGCGCTTGAAGTGGTCGATATCGAGCATGGCAAAGCTCAACGGCTTGTTCTCGCGGCGTGCGCGGAAGCTGCAATCTTCGAGCAGTTGCAGGATATGCGTGTGGTTGTACAGCCCGGTCAGGCTGTCGCGCACCATCCGTGCCTTCAAGTTGCGCGCACGTGACGCACGGTTGCGCACAGTGGTGATCAGGTGACGCGGCTTGATCGGTTTGGTGAGGAAATCGTCACCGCCCTCGCTCATCGCATCCAGCTGTTTATCCAGGTCGTCCTCGGCCGACAGGTAAATGATCGGCACACTGACGTAGCGGTCGTTGTGGCGAATCACCTTGGCCAGTTCGGTGCCGGTACAGGCAGGCATGTACATGTCGAGGATGATCAGGTCGGGCTGGAAATCCGCCAGCTCGGCCATGGCCTGGATCGGTTCGGTCAATGTGCGGGTGACAATGCCGGCACTGTTGAGCAGGCGTTCGGTGTGCAGCGCCTGGGCCCGCGAGTCGTCGATGATCAGCACTTTGTACGGTTCGTACTGGGCCGCGCAGGTTAGCACTTCGATCTTTTCCAGCAGGCTTGAGGCCTCCAGGGTGCCGGTCAGGAACTCTTCGCCGCCGGCGCGTACGGCGGCCAGGCGTGTCGGGGTGTCGGTTTCGTGCAGGCTGAAAAACAACAGCGGCAGCTTTTGCTCCAGGCCCTCCTGGGCCTCTGCCGCGAGCTTCAGGCCCAGGCCGGTGCCGCAGAAGTCCACGTCCATCACGATCGCCGACGGCAAACGCTCGGCCATGGACGCGCGAAAGGCGGCGACGCTGTCCAGGGCGTGGGCGCCCATGCCGAAGAACTCCAACTGCTTGGCCAGGCGTTCGGCGCGGTCATGGTCGGCCAGCATCACATAGATCGGCTTGCGCATCGGCGGCAGGAAGGTTTGCTCAAGCTGATCGCCCTGGCGCAGGCCGGTGCGGGACAGGCGTTGCATCAAGCGGTTGAGCTCGGTGATCAGTTGGCTGCTCAGACGGCCACGGTTCTCGTCCACAGCCTGCAAGGATTGACTGATATGCCGTGCCAGTTGTGTGTGTTCGGGCTGTTCGAAGCGTTCGGCGAAGCGTTGCAGGCGCAGGTTGGCTTCGCTGAGTTCGGAAAAGTCGGCGTTCGACCACTCGCTGCGTTGCAGGCGCTGCCAGATCTCAAGAATTTGACGTGCCTGATGAATTACCCGCTGGGCAAAGTGCTGCTTGAGACGCTCGCGGCTGGGGTCTTCTGACTCGGTCATATCCTGACTACTGTGAGGGTGCATGCTGAGGTCGACTGATGGCTCTATGCTAGCACCTCTTTTCTGATAGATGAGTGTCATACGTCAATTAAGTCTGCGTGCCTGCCATTCAGTTATTGACCAATGGGTCGCGCAGCGTAAATCGCGTGCATCCTTTATAGTCCAAGCGCGCTGGTGCGCCAGTTTCGTGTAAAAGCCCCGCACCGATGGGCACGATGGGGTAGGGTTGTGGTCGGAATGTCTGAACGCACCCGGACAATTGACGTGCATGAACTCAAGTGATTGAAAGGATATCGCCATGCTGGACTGGAAAAACCGCGAAGGCAGTGCCAAAGGCCCCGCCCCTGAGCCCAAGTCGGCCAACCGCAGCTATTTTCGCAACCTGCTGATGAGCCGGGCGTTGCTCAGCATCATCGGCTTGTACCTGCTGGTCACCGGTGGCCTGGGTTGGTACTGGAGCCAAGAGCCGGCGCTGTTTCCGGTGCAGCAAAATGCCCAGCTTGCCGCCGAGAAGGAAGGCAAGCAGATGGTGGTGGGTTACACCACCGTCGAAACCCTCAAGACCGTGGTTGGCACCTTGCTGAACAAGCCAGGCGGCTACATCTCCAACGACCGTTTCCCGCCAGGCTTGTGGATGGACAACATGCCGAGCTGGGAATACGGCGTGCTGGTGCAGGTGCGTGACCTCACCCGTGCCCTGCGTAAAGACTTCGCCCGCTCCCAGTCGCAGTCGGCTGAAGACGCTGACTTGGCCAAGGCCGAGCCGCGCTTCAACTTCGACAACAAGAGTTGGGTGCTGCCATCCAGTGAGTCGGAATACCAGGAAGGCATCAATTCCCTGAGCCGCTACGAAGCGCGCCTGTCTGACCCGAACCAGCGCGGCGCGCTGTTTTATGCGCGTGCCGACAACCTCAACAACTGGCTGGGCGATGTGGCCACACGTTTGGGCTCGCTGTCCCAGCGTCTGTCCGCCAGCGTGGGCCGGGTCAAGTTGAACACTGCGCTGAAAACCGAGGCGCTGGCGCCGGGTGAAGTGCCGCAGGTCGATGAAGAAGTGGTGGAAACCCCATGGATGCAGATCGACAACGTGTTCTACGAAGCGCGCGGCCAGGCATGGGCGCTGTCCCATCTGCTGCGTGCCATCGAAGTCGATTTTGCCGACGTACTGGCCAAGAAAAATGCCACCGTCAGCGTGCGCCAGATCATTCGGGAGCTAGAGGCCTCGCAAGAACCGGTATGGAGTCCTATGATTCTTAACGGCAGTGGCTTCGGCGTACTGGCGAACCATTCGCTGGTGATGGCCAACTATATTTCCCGGGCAAACGCTGCAGTGATCGACTTGCGTCAGCTCCTCAACCAGGGTTGATGATGGACGCTACTCAAAAGGAGGCCGCACACCGAGCAGCCTCCGACGCTGAACTGATCTGCTGGGTCGACGAGCAGGACCACCTGCTCGGTCACCTGGTCAGGTCCGACCTGCGCCAGCGCGGCTTGATCGGCCGTTGCACGTTTATCTTCCTGTTCAATTCCAAAGGCGAGCTGTGTGTGCACCGGCGCACGCTGAGCAAAGCCCTGTACCCGGGGTTCTGGGATACGGCGGCGGGCGGGATGGTGGCGGCGGGAGAAAGCTATGCCCTGTCGGCACAGCGGGAATTGGCGGAAGAGCTGGGCGTGAGTGGCGTGGAGTTGGTCGAGCACGATCATTTTTACTTTGAAGATGGCGACAGCCGCCTGTGGTGTACGTCCTACTCTGCTGTATGGGACGGCCCGCTGTGTTTGCAGCCTGAAGAGGTCATGGAAGCGCGTTTTCTATCCATTGAAACGGTGCTTGCAGAGGCCGAGCAAAAGTCTTATTGCCCGGACGCCCAAGAGGGCTTGCGGCGCTATCTCGCCTCACGTCGCTAAAGTTGTATAAATTGGCGCCATTTGGCTCTTAGCAACTTGGCTTTTTGCCGTTACACTGCGCGCCTTTTCACCCGAACCGCTATTGTTTCACCCTGTAGGAGCGAGCTTGCTCGCGAAAAACGCCAAGACACCGCGTGCTGGCTGAATGCCCGCGTTATCGTTGACGATCTTCGCGAGCAAGCTCGCTCCTACAGTGGTGGTGGCCTTGACGGTTCGGTAGCGCTGCCCCTGCCTGAGTGGGGCTTCGCGGTCGGTCACCGCCTTGTGCGGCGCCGATCAGTCTTCATCCTCCCAAGAGGATTGCCGGTGGCCAAAAAAGCCGCATCCTTCGCCGCCCTTGGTGGCCTGGTATTTTCCACCGACGCAGGTCGACACTGCCCGGACTGTCGTCAGCCCGTGGATTCGTGCACCTGCAAACAGACCCTGATCCCCGAAGGCGACGGTATTGCCCGCGTGCGTCGCGAGAGCAAAGGCCGTGGCGGCAAGACGGTGACCACTATCACCGGCGTGCCCCTGGCTGAAGAAGCCCTGAAGGAATTGGCCACCTCGCTGAAAAAGCGCTGTGGCACCGGTGGCGCGTTGAAAGACGGGGTTATCGAGATTCAGGGCGATCACGTCGAGTTGCTGTTGGCCGAGCTGATCAAGCTCGGGTACAAGGCCAAGAAGTCCGGCGGCTGAAAGCCTCTTCCCAACCTGTGGCTAAACTCTGTCCTGCCAGTGGGGTCTACTTCCCTTGCAGGCAAATCGTCATTTTCATTCTTTAGACTGCGCCAGCCTCCGCGAGAGGTGGCGCCTTCGCCTTCATTTATAGGGGACTTCGATGTCCGTACGACGCACACGCAAAGACGATGGCAGCCAATGGACAGTTGCGGACAGCCGCAGTGTTTACGGGATTCGCCATTGGGGGGCCGGGTATTTCGCGATCAATGAAGCCGGTCGCGTAGAAGTCCGTCCGAACGGCCCGAACAGCACGCCCGTCGACCTGTACGAGCAAGTCGATGAGTTGCGCAAAAGCGGCCTGTCGTTGCCGCTGCTGGTGCGCTTCCCCGATATCCTGCAAGACCGCGTGCGCCAATTGACCGGTGCCTTCGATGCCAACATCGAGCGCCTGGAATACCAGAGCAAGTACACCGCGCTGTACCCGATCAAGGTGAACCAGCAGGAAGCGGTGATCGAGAACATCATTGCCACCCAGAACGTTTCCATCGGCCTGGAAGCCGGCTCCAAGCCTGAGCTGCTGGCCGTGCTGGCCCTGGCGCCGAAGGGCGGCACCATCGTCTGCAACGGTTACAAAGACCGTGAGTTCATCCGCCTGGCGCTGATGGGCCAGAAGCTCGGCCACAACGTGTTCATCGTGATCGAGAAAGAGTCCGAGGTGGGGCTGGTGATCGAAGAGGCAGCGAGCCTCAAGGTCAAGCCGCAGGTGGGCCTGCGTGTGCGCCTGTCGTCCCTGGCATCGAGCAAGTGGGCGGACACCGGTGGCGAGAAATCCAAATTCGGTCTGTCGGCAGCCCAGTTGCTGTCGGTGGTCGAGCGCTTCCGCGCAGCCGGCCTGGACCAGGGCATCCGCCTGCTGCACTTCCACATGGGCTCGCAGATTGCCAACCTGGCCGACTACCAGCACGGGTTCAAGGAAGCCATTCGTTACTACGGCGAACTGCGCAACCTCGGCCTGCCGGTGGACCACATCGACGTCGGCGGTGGCCTGGGCGTGGACTACGACGGCACGCACTCGCGCAACGCCAGTTCGATCAACTACGACATGGACGACTACGCCGGCGTGGTAGTGGGCATGCTCAAGGAATTCTGCGACGCGCAGAGCCTGCCGCACCCGAACATCTTCTCCGAAAGCGGCCGCTCCCTGACCGCTCACCACGCCATGCTGGTGGTGCAGGTGACGGACGTCGAGAAGCACAACGACGAAATCCCGACCATCGAAAACAAGGAAAGCCTGCCGGAAACCGTGCAATGGCTGGTGGACCTGCTGGGCCCGACCGACATCGAGATGGTCACCGAAACCTACTGGCGCGCCACCCACTACATGAGCGACGTGGCCACCCAGTACGCCGACGGCAAGCTGACCCTGGCCGAAAAAGCCCTGGCCGAACAGTGCTACTTCGCGGTGTGCCGCCGCCTGCACAACTCGTTGAAAGCCCGCCAGCGCTCGCACCGCCAGGTGTTGGACGAACTCAACGACAAGCTGGCCGACAAATACATCTGCAACTTCTCGGTATTCCAGAGCTTGCCGGATACGTGGGCCATCGGCCAGGTCTTGCCGATCCTGCCGCTGCACCGCCTCGACGAAGAGCCGCTGCGCCGCGCCGTGCTGCAAGACCTGACCTGCGACTCCGACGGCAAGATCAAGCAATACGTCGACGAGCAGAGCATCGAAACCAGCCTGCCGGTTCACGGCTTGAACGAAGGCGAGGACTACCTGCTGGGTATCTTCCTGGTCGGCGCCTATCAGGAAATCCTGGGCGACATGCACAACCTGTTCGGTGACACCGACTCGGTGAACATCTACCAGCGTGAAGACGGTTCGGTGTACAGCGCCGGGATCGAGACTCACGACACCATCGAAGACATGCTGCGCTATGTGCACTTGTCGCCGGAAGAGTTGATGACGCACTACCGCGACAAGTGCGCGAGCGCGAAGATCTCGGCGTCCGAGCGTACCCAGTTCCTGGATGCGTTGCGTCTTGGGTTGACTCGTTCTTCTTACTTGTCTTCTTGAGTCGTGCGGCCTCACCGGAACTGAGCGAGTGTTCGTTTAGTTCCTGTGAGGCCGGCCGCATTGGCACGACGTTGATCAAGTCACCTTACGAGCAAGCATTGCGTCACTGGGCATTTGCTCTCTGAGTGAACGTTGAGGGCTATCTGCGTTATTGTGCCCTGACTGTTGAGGCGCGACAGGAGCACCTCTTTTCCATCGATTGTCAGGTCCTTTGATTCGCCTTTGGTGATTCTGTGCTGTTCAGTCCCATGTATCACCACGAGTGTGTACTCACCGGCCATTTGGTTCTCCACCCGCAGTGTCCCGGTCGGCTGCGCTGTTGAGTTCGATGGCGCCGTGCAGCCTGCGGTAGTCAGCGTGGCGATTACCCAAAGGGTGACGATGCCTGTTTGTCGTTTGATATTCATAGCGATTTTCCTTGGCGTAAGCAGGGGAGGTTGCCCACCGCTATTCAACGCTTGAAAAATCGGCTTGTAACCTGTCAGAAGTAACAGGTAGGGGCTCGTGTCAGCGGGTATCGCTTAGCCAGCGATTCTGCGTGCTCAGCCACCAGGCAATCGCCCCCAGGATCAAGCTGCGTACCGCCATGAATAGCAAAAAAGTTATCCACAGTCCGTGGTTGCCCAAGCCCTGCAAGGCCCAGGCAATCGGCAGTACCAGCATCACCGTCAGCAACATCCCATCGCGCATTTCCCGCGCCCGCGTTGCACCGATAAACAGCCCATCGAGCAAATAACTCCACACCGCAATCAACGGCAATACCGCGAGGTAGGGCAGGTAGATAGCGGCGGTTTCGCGCACGCTGGGGATATCGGTTTGCATGGCGATGAACAGATGGCCGCCGAAGGTGAACAGCAGGGCGAAACCCACGCTGGCGATCAGCGACCAACCACAGGCAACCACCAATGACCGCCGTAACGCTTGCCGGTCACGTGCGCCGATGGCGTGGCCGCACAGAGCCTCGACCGCGTGAGCCAGGCCATCCAGGGCATGTGCCGTCAGCAACAGGCCATTGAGCAGCAGCGCATTGGCTGCAACGGTAGCGTCCCCCAACCGTGCACCTTGCACCGTGATCATGAAAAAGACTGACTGCAAGGCGAGGCTGCGAATAAAGATATCGCGGTTCACTGCCAGCAGCGGGCGCCAGCTTTGCCACAGTGTCAGCGCGGCCCAGGCGATATGCCCGGGGTAGGCACGCAGGGCTTTTTGCGTAAGCGCCAGGCCGAGCAGGGCGCCGGTCCACTCTGCGATCACCGAGGCTCGGGCGGAGCCGACCACGCCCCAGTCCAGCCCGAGGACGAACCATAGGTTAAGCGCGATGTTGACCAGGTTGGTGGTCAGCAAAATCGCCAATGGCGCTCGTGCATTCTGGGTGCCGAGGAACCAGCCGACCAGTGCATAACTGGCGAGAGCGGCGGGCAGGCCGAACAGGCGGGTGTGGAAAAACTCGCGGGTAAGTTGGTTCAGTTCGGGCGAGGGCTGCATCCATTCCAGGGCCAGATGGCTCAGGGGAATGCCCACGGTACCCAGTAAAATCGCCAGCCCCAGCGCCAACAGCAAGCCTTGCAACAGGATTTGCCGCAACGCTGCACCATCGTTACGCCCGGCGGCCTGGGCGGCGAACCCGGTGGAGCCCATGCGCAGGAAACCCATGGCCCAGGCGAGGAAGGTATACAGGCTGGCGCCGACAGCCACGGCACCCAGTTGGTGGGCGTGGGGCAGGTGGCCGATGACCATGCTGTCCACCAGAGCCACCAAGGGCACCGAGATATTCGACAGGATCATCGGCGCGGCCAGGGCCCAGACGCGGCGATGGGTGGGGCGGTGGCGCCAGTCGGTCAGCAGGGCGGTCATGAAGGCTCCTTGGTAGAGCGGCATTGTAACCGTCAACCCGCCACACAGCAGAACCAATGTGGGAGCTGGCTTGCCTGCGATAGCAGTGGGTCAGCCAGTGAAGATATCGGCTGAAAGACCGCTATCGCAGGCAAGCCAGCTCCCACCGTTTGATCTCCAGTGGCTGTGGGATTTGGCTTGGCTTCATGCCCACCTAGAACCAACCGCCCCTCCGTCGGTCAATGTGACCGGCGCCGCAGCAGCTTGGTCGGCGCTGATATATAGTTCACCCCTCGGTTCCCTCTGACTATGAGTGCCCCATGCTTAACAAAGGACTGTTCCTGGCCTGCGCGCTGGCCCTGCTGAGCGCTTGCGATTCTTCCGATAAACCCGCTGCACCGCCTGCGCCCACCGTGGCGGCAGCGCCGAAGCCGGTGAAAGCGGCGGTGGACGTGGCAGCGTTGAAGCAACGCTATGCCGGGCGTGAGCTGAGCGTGGTGGATGTGTCCGAGGTGCAGTTGGATGGGGCCAGCACGCTGTCGGTGAGTTTTTCCATTCCGCTGGACCCCGATCAGAAATTCGCCGACAAGCTGCACCTGGTAGACAGCAAGTCCGGCAAGGTCGATGGCGCCTGGGAACTGTCCGATAACCTGATGGAATTGCGCCTGCGCCACCTTGAACCGCAGCGCAAACTGGTGCTGACCGTGGACGCAGGGGTGAAGGCGGTCAACGGCAACACCCTCGCCGCCGAATACAGCGCCCGCCTGGAAACCCGCGACCTGCAAGCCACCGTCGGCTTCGCCAGCCGTGGCACCCTGTTGCCGACGCGCCTGGCCGAGGGCCTGCCGGTGATCGCGTTGAATGTCGACAAGATCGACGTGGAATTCTTTCGGATCAAACCCGAATCCCTGCCGTCGTTCCTGGCGCAGTGGGGGCGTAATACCAGCCTGCAAAGCTATGAGTCCCGTGAACTGCTGCCAATGGCCGAACTGGTGTACGGCGGGCGTTTCGACCTGAACCCGGCGCGCAATACCCGCGAAACCCTGTTGCTACCGATTGCCGGCCTCAAGCAGTTGCAGCAGCCGGGCGTGTACCTCGCGGTGATGCGCGCTTCGGGCACCTACAACTATTCGCAACCGGCCACCCTGTTCACCTTGAGTGATATCGGCCTGTCGGTGCACCGCTACGCCAATCGCCTGGATGTGTTTACCCAGGCCCTGGAAGGCGGCAAGGCACTCAACGGCGTCGAACTGGAAATCCTCGATGCCGAAGGCCGCGTGCTCGGCCAGGGCAAGACCGAAGACGGTGGCCACGCCGAGTTGCCGCTGCCGAAAAAAGCCCAGGTGTTACTGGCCAAGCAGGGCGAGCAAACCAGCCTGCTGCGCCTGGACAGCGCCGCGCTGGATTTGGCGGAGTTCGATATCGGCGGGCAACCGTCCCACCCGTTGCAGTTCTTTGTGTTCGGCCCGCGTGATTTGTATCGCCCCGGCGAAACCGTGCTGCTCAACGCGCTGTTGCGTGACAAGGATGGCAAGGCGGTGAAGCCTCAGCCGGTGAGCGTCGAAGTGCGGCGCCCGGATGAACAGGTGAGTCGCAAGTTCGTGTGGGAGGCCGACGCGTCGGGCCTGTATCAATACCCGTTGCAGCTGGCTGGCGAGGCGCCGACCGGGCGCTGGCAGTTGGTGTTCGACCTCGGTGACGGCAAGCCGCAACTCTATGAATTTCTCGTCGAAGACTTCCTGCCCGAACGCCTGGCGCTGGAACTCAAGGGCAGTGACACGGCGTTGAGCCCGGCGGATAACCCGGTCATCCAGGTCAACGGTCGTTACCTCTACGGCGCGCCCGCCTCCGGTAACCGCGTCAGTGGCCAGGTGTACGTGCGGCCACTGCGCGAGGCGGTCAAATCCCTGCCGGGCTACCAGTTCGGTTCCGTCACTGAAGAAGAGCTGAGCCAGGATTTCGAACTGGACGAAAGCGTACTCGACGCCAATGGCGAGCAAGCGCTGACCCTGGAAAGCAAGTGGGCCGAGGCCAAGTCGCCGTTGCAACTGATTGTGCAAGCCAGCCTGCAGGAGTCCGGCGGTCGGCCGATCACCCGGCGCCTGGTGCAGCCGATCTGGCCGGCCGAGCAATTGCCGGGCCTGCGTGGCCTGTTTGACGGCAAGGAAACCAACGGCGATGGCCCGGTGGAATTCGAAGTGCTGGTGGCCAACCAGGACGGTCAGAAACTGGCCGCGCAAGACCTCAAGGTGCGCCTGGTGCGTGAGCGCCGCGACTACTACTGGAACTACTCGGAGAATGACGGCTGGAGCTACCACTTCAACGAGAAATTCCTCAACCTCGATGAGCAGAGCCTGAACATCAAGGCGGGCGACACCGCCAAGGTCAGCTTCCAGGTGGAGTGGGGCCCTTACCGCGTGGAGGTCGAAGACCCGCAGACCGGGCTGGTCAGCAGCCTGCGTTTCTGGGCCGGCTACCAGGCCCAGGACAACACCGAAGGCGGCGCCGTGCGCCCCGACCAGGTCAAGCTAGCGTTGGACAAACCCGCCTATGGCGATGGCGACACCGCCAACGTCACCGTCACGCCACCGGCTGCCGGTAAAGGCTACCTGTTGGTGGAGTCTGCCGAAGGCCCGCTATGGTGGCAGGAAATCGACGTGCCGGCCGAAGGCAAAAGCTTTGCGGTGAAGCTCGACCCTAAATGGTCGAGCCACGATCTGTATGTGAGCGCCCTGGTGATTCGTCCCGGCGAGCGCAAAGCCAATATCACGCCTAAACGCGCCGTGGGCTTGCTGCACCTGCCGCTGGATCGCACCCAGCGCAAACTCGGCCTGACCCTCACTGCACCTGAAAAAATGCGCCCCAAACAACCGCTGACGGTAAAGATCGCCGCCAAAAACGCCGATGGCAGTGTGCCTCAAAAGGTGCACGTACTGCTTGCGGCAGTGGACGTGGGCATCCTCAATATCACCGAATTTCCAACGCCCGATCCGTACGCCAGCCTGTTTGGCCGCAAAGCCTATGGCGTCGACCAATTCGACATCTACGGCCAGTTGATTGAAGCCGGCCAAGGGCGCCTGGCCAGCCTGGCATTTGGTGGCGACGCGGCGTTGGCCAAAGGCGGCAAACGCCCGGACACCAGCGTAACCATCGTCGCCCTGCAAAGCGCCCCGGTGACGCTGAACGACAAAGGCGAGGGCGAAGTCAGCGTCAATATCCCCGACTTCAACGGCGAACTGCGCCTGATGGCCCAAGCCTGGAGCGATGATCGCTACGGCATGGCCGAAGGCAAGACGGTGATCGCCGCCCCGCTGATTGCCGAGTTGTCGGCGCCGCGCTTCCTGGCCGGGGGCGACCAGACCACCCTGGCCCTGGACCTCTCAAACCTGTCGGGCAAGGCGCAGAAACTCGATGTGCAATTAACGACGCAAGGGCCGTTGGAACTGGTCAACAGCGACACGCAATCGGTTGAACTCAAGCAAGGCCAGCGCACCACCCTGCGCATTCCGGTAAAAGCCTGGGGCGGTTTCGGTCAGGGCAGGGTCAAGGTTACGGTCAATGGCCTGGACCTGCCGGGGGAAAACCTGCCGCCGTTCAGCCGTGAGTGGACCCTGGGCGTACGCCCGGCGTACCCGGCCTTGCTCAAGCATTACCGCGCCGTGATCAAGGATCAGCCGTGGAGCTTGCCGGCGGGTGCGCTGGATCAGTTCGATGCCTCGGGGCGTGAGGCGCTGTTGAGCCTGTCGAGCCGGCCGCCGTTGAACCTGGGCGCGCAGATCAGTGCGCTCAAGGCGTACCCCTATGGTTGCCTGGAACAAACCGCCAGTGGCTTGTACCCGTCGCTGTACGCCGACGACGCGCTGCTCAAGCGCCTGAGCATCAAGGGCGAGCCGGATGCCGAGCGCAAGCGCAAGATCGAGTTGGGCATCGAGCGCCTGCTGGGCATGCAGCGCTACAACGGCAGCTTCGGTTTGTGGGGCGCTGATGGCGAGGAAGAATATTGGCTGACTGCGTATGTCACCGACTTCCTGCTGCGCGCCCGCGACCAGGGTTTTGCAGTACCGCCTGAAGCCTTGAAGAAGGCCAGCGAGCGCCTGTTGCGGTATGTGCAGGAACGTAACCTGATCGAGGTGGATTACAGCGACAACGCCGAGCACACGCGTTTCGCCGTACAGGCCTACGCCGGTATGGTGCTGGCGCGCAGTCAGCAGGCGCCGTTGGGTGCGTTGCGCAGTCTGTTCGAACGGCGCAGCGACGCACGCTCCGGCTTGCCGTTGGTGCAGTTGGCCATCGCCCTGCAGAAAATGGGCGACCAGCCGCGTGCCGATCAAGCCTTGCTCGCCGGTTTGGCGGCGCAGCGCAGTGCCAAGGAGTGGCTGGCCGACTACGGCAGCCCGTTGCGCGATCAGGCGATGATTCTGGCGTTGCTGGAGGAAAATGACTTGGCCAAGGGCACGCGTGAAGAGCGCCTGTTTACCTTGTCGGACCAGTTGGCGGCCAGCCCCTATCTGTCGACCCAGGAGCGCAACTCGTTGTTCCTGGCCGGGCGGCTGGGTTTCGCCCAGCCCGAATCGGCGTGGAAGGTGCTGTTGGATGGCAGCGACGGGGAGCATGAGCTGAACAACCAACAGTCGACGCTCAACCTGGAAGGCAAGCTGCTTTCCGGCAATTTGAGCCTGACCAATCAAAGCGGTGTGCCGGTCTACCAGCAACTGACAATCTCGGGTTACCCACAAGTGCCGCCTGCCCCGGGTGGCGAGAACCTGAGTATTCGCCGCGAATACCTGGGCATGAATGGCCAGCCGTTGAATTTGCGCAGCCTCAACAGCGGCGACCTGGTGCTGGTGCACCTGGCCGTCAGTGCCAAGCAACGCGTGCCGGATGCCTTGGTGGTGGACTTGCTGCCCGCCGGCCTGGAACTGGAAAACCAGAACCTGGCACAAAGCGCAGCGAGCCTGGAGAACGCCAGCAGCCAGGTGAAGGAGTGGCGCGAGTCGATGCAGAACGCATCGCTCAAGCATCAGGAGTTCCGGGACGACCGCTATGTGGCGGCGATGAATCTGGATGGCTATGGCACCACGCACTTGTTGTACCTGGCGCGTGCGGTGACACCGGGAACCTACCGCGTGCCGCCGCCGCAAGTGGAGTCGATGTATCGGCCGAACTGGCAGGCGGTGGGCGAGACGCCAGTGGATATGGTGATCAAGGGCCGCTGAAAGACACTGTAGGAGCGAGCTTGCTCGCGAAAAACGTCAACGAGAACGCGTGTTTCCTGAATCAACGCGGCGCCTTTGAGTTTTTCGCGAGCAAGCTCGCTCCTACAGGGGGAATCGAGTGGTTGCACCGTCAGTGCACGACCCAACTGAGTAGCCAAAGCCCCAGCATCAGCCAGATGATTCCCACGATAATCGAGGCCCGCATAAAGGCGCGTACCGCCGAGTACAGGAAGAGCAACCCGACGATCAGAGTGATGATGCTGATGATCGAGGTGTCCATGCCCAAGGTGCGTGACAGGCCGTCGATAAAGTTGCCGCCGGCGTGGGTCAAGGCCCCGAACAAACCGCTGAGCCCGTCGACGATAAAACGGATGACGGAACCGAGCGCCTGGCCCAACCATTCGAAAAAGCTTTCTACCTGCATGTGCGTGTCCTGATGAGAAGGTGGGCGTAACTGTGCCTTTGGTTGTCGATAACGCAGGCGAGTTCCCTGCAAGCATAGAGGTTTGCCCGTTTGAGTTTTAGTTTAATCACCTGCAGATGTACGCGGCCCAATGTGGGAGCTGGCTTGCTCGCGAAGGCGGCGTGCCTGTGACATCTCTGCCAACTGACCCACCGCTTTCGCGAGCAAGTCCGCTCCCACAGTTATTGCGCTGGGCTTTGGGTTGTGTGGCGTTAGTAATAGCGCTGCTGTGGGGCGCCGATCGCATCTGGCCCTTGCCCCTGCCCCAGGACGACCTGGCGCGGGTGGTGCTGGCCGAAGATGGCACGCCGCTGTGGCGATTTGCCGATGCCAATGGCGTATGGCGCTACCCGGTACAGACCCGCGAAGTGTCGCCGTATTATCTCGACGCGCTGCTCACCTATGAAGACCGTTGGTTCTACCAACACCCCGGCGTAAACCCGTTGGCGCTGGTGCGTGCGACCTGGCAAAACCTGAGCGGCGCGCGAGTGGTGTCCGGCGGCAGCACCTTGTCGATGCAGGTTGCGCGCCTGCTCGACCCACACTCACGCACCCTGCACGGCAAGTTACGCCAGCTGTGGCGTACCGCGCAGTTGGAGTGGCACCTGTCCAAGGACGAAATCCTCAACCTGTACCTGAATCGCGCGCCCTTCGGCGGTACGCTGCAGGGCGTGGCGGCAGCGAGTTGGGCGTACCTGGGCAAGTCGCCATCACAATTGACTCACGCCGAAGCCGCGTTGCTCGCGGTATTGCCCCAGGCGCCGAGCCGTTTGCGCCCGGACCGTCATCCGCAGCGCGCCCAGCAGGCCCGGGACAAAGTGCTGCGCCGCCTGGCCGAGTTTCAGGTATGGCCGCAATCGGCGGTCGACGAAGCCTTGGAAGAACCCCTGTTGCTCGCCCCTCGCCTGGAACCGAGCCTGGCGCCCTTGCTCGCACGTCGCCTGAATCGCCCCGACAGCCCGCCACTGATTCGCACCACTCTGGATGCCACCTTGCAACGCCGTCTCGAAGACCTGCTGTTGGGCTGGCGCGCACGCCTGCCGGAGCACACCTCGGCGGCCATCCTGGTGGTGGAAGAAGAAAGCATGGCGGTGCGCGCCTACCTGGGGTCGGTGGATATCAATGACACCAAGCGCTTTGGCCATGTGGATATGATCAGCGCGCTGCGTTCGCCCGGTTCCACCTTGAAGCCTTTTCTCTACGGGATGGCGTTGGATGACGGCCTGATTCACTCCGAATCGCTGTTGCAGGACGTGCCTCGGCGCTATGGCGATTACCGTCCAGGCAACTTTTCCATGGGTTTTACTGGCGCGGTGCCGGCGAGCACCGCGTTGTCCAGTTCGTTGAACCTGCCTGCGGTGCAACTGCTGGAAGCCTACGGGCCCAAGCGCTTTGCCGCACAGATGCGCATCGGTGGCATGCCGTTGGCGTTGCCGGCATTGGCCGAGCCGAACCTGGCGCTGATCCTCGGCGGTGCGGGCAGTCGTCTGGAAGATCTGGTGAGTGGTTACAGCGCCCTGGCCCGCGATGGCAAGAGCGCCAGCCTGCGGTTGCAGCCGGACGATACGCTCAGGGAGCGGCCGTTGCTGTCGCCCGGCGCCGCATGGATTGTGCGACGCATCCTCAGCGGCCAGGCGCGGCCCGACCGTGACCCGCGTGCCGAGCTGGTCCAACGGCCGGTGCTGGCGTGGAAAACCGGCACCAGTTATGGCTTTCGCGATGCCTGGGCGATTGGCGTGGGCCCGCGTTACCTGATTGGCGTATGGATCGGCCGGCCCGATGGCACGCCGGTACCGGGGCAGTTCGGCCTGGCGTCGGCAGCACCGTTGATGTTGCAGGTGCATGACGTGCTGACCAACCGCGACAGCCAGCGCGGTATCAGTGCGCCAGTCAAACCGGTGCCTGCCAATATCGGCGTGGCAGCGATTTGTTGGCCGCTGGGCCAGCCCATGAGCCGCAGCGACCCCAATTGCCGCCGCCAGCGTTTTGCCTGGACCCTGGACAACACCACGCCGCCGACCTTGCAGGCATTGGATCAACCCTTGAGCGTGGGCTTGATGGAAAGCATCTGGGTTAACCCCAAGGGTTTGAGGGTCGATGCCCATTGCCCTGGCGCAACCCCCAAAAACATCGCGCTGTGGCCGGCGCCGCTGGAGCCCTGGTTGCCAAGGATTGAACGCCGGGAAGCGCGCATTCCTGCGCCTGACCCGGATTGCCCTCCACCGGCGCTGGCTGCGGCGTCGCCGTTGTCCATCGTGGGCGTGCGCGAGGGCGATCAATTACGTTTGCCCGCCGCCAGTCAGCAAGCCTTGCGCCTGAACATCTCCGCCCTGGGCGGCAGTGGCCGGCGTTGGTGGTTCCTCAATGGCGCGCCGTTGGGGGACAGCGCCAATCAGGACAGCATCAACGCCAGTTTTGAACGGCTGGGGCGCTATCAGCTCAGCGTATTGGATGAAGCCGGCCAAACCGCCAGGCTCGAGTTCAGCGTTGTCGACTGATCGTTCCCACGCTCTGCTGATCGCTCCCACGCTCTGCTGATCGTTCCCACGCTCTGCGTGGGAGCGCCGCCTGGGACGCTCCGCGTCCCGTCATCCGCGCAGGCGACGCGGAGCGTCACTGGAAGCATTCCCACGCTGAGCGTGGGAATGATCGGGTAAGCTATACCCATTCAGGAGCCCCCGCATGAACCTCGAACACCTCACCGAACGCCTGCACCGCATCCGCGATACCAACGACTGGAAGCAGTTCCACAGCCCGAAAAACCTGGCCATGGCTGCCAGCGTGGAAATGGCCGAGCTGGTGGAAATCTTCCAATGGCTCACCGAAGACCAATCCCGCCAACTGCCCGCCGATAAACTTGCCCATGCGGGCCAGGAGGTCGGCGATATTGTCCTGTACCTGCTGTTGCTGTGCAGTGAGTTGGGGCTGGATATGAACGAAGTGGTGCGCGCCAAACTGGCCGATAGCGAACGGCGGTTTGCCCATGAGTGATCGTCATTTCGACCAGTTGGCCACGCGCTTTGCCGAAAAAATCTACGGCGGTGCCAAGGGCGCGATTCGCCTGGCGGTGCTCCAGGCCGACCTGGTGCAAGCCTTGCCGCAGCGGCCGTTGCGCGTATTGGATATCGGCGCAGGCCTGGGGCACATGTCGCTGTGGCTGGCCGAGCAGGGCCACGAGGTAACCTTGGCCGAACCCGCTGCGCCGATGCTTGAAGGTGCGCGCCAGCGCTTCGCCGACGCGGGCCAAAGCGCGACCTTTATTCATGCACCGTGGCAGGACTTGCTCGGCCAACTCACCGAGCCTTACGATCTGGTGCTGTGTCATGCCGTGCTGGAGTGGTTGGCCGAGCCCCACGCCATCCTGCCGGTACTGCACCAACTGACGCTGCCGGGTGGCTGGTTGTCCCTGGCATTCTACAACCGTGATGCGTTGATCTACCGCAATCTGCTCAAAGGCCACTTCCGCAAAATGCGCAAGAACGACATGGCCGGCGAAAAGCAGAGCCTGACGCCGCAACAACCCCTGGACCCACGGGAGTTGGCGGCGCAACTCGAAGGGCTGTGGCAGGTCGAAAGCCAAAGTGGCGTGCGGGTGTTCCACGACTATATGCCGGTGGAATTCCAGGCTCGCGCCAACCTGCAGGACTTGTTGGAGATGGAGCTCGCTCACCGTCGTCACCCAAGCTTTGCCGGGCTTGGGCGATATTTGCACTGGATCTGCCGCCCGGTTTAAGCGGCCCAGCGTGGGAGGTCGACATGCGTCGTCTCGGTTTAATCCTGTTGTCTTTAGCGCTTGGGGCCTGCTCGAGCCCCAATCCTTACGTGGCCAGTTCGGCACCGATGCCGCCGGCGCCCGCCCAGGCGGCCACTACCTTTGATGCCAGCGCCTACCCCGCGCCGGTGCGCGACTATGGTGCCTACCGCAGCTGGGGTTGGCTCAACGGTCAGTTGCCGGCGGGCACGGCCTGGGCCGATTCGGCGCAGATTGCCGAGGCGGTCAGCGGCGCCCTCGATCAGCGCGGCTTGCGCCCCTTGCATGACAAGCGTGCGCCCGACCTGCTGGTGAGCGCCGATGTACGCCTGGAAAAACGCCTGCGCCAGGTCCAGGACGATTATGGTTACGGCTACGGCGGCTATAACCGCTATGGCAACGGTTACGGCATGTACAACAGCGTGCCCGTGGTGCGCACCTATGAAGTGACAGTGGCCGTGGCGCGTATCAGCCTGTTCGATGCGCGCACCCGCCAGCCGGTGTGGAGCACCAGTGCCGAAACCACCAGCCAGGGCAGCCTGAGCGAACGCGCCGATAGCTTGCGCAAGGCGATGCAGAAGGCAATGGCTGCCTATCCGCCCAGTTAGCAGCTATTCTCATTACATGCCCACGTTGTTTTTGGAGAACACCATGCTTCGTCGCATCGCTGCGCTTGCTGTTGTCATGTTGCTGGGCGGTTGCCAGAGCAACCAGGTCAACCACGATTTCGACGCCAGCCGAGACTTCGGCGCCTACCGTAATTGGGCCTGGAAAGACCCAGCGTTGCAGTACCGTCCCGATGACCCGAGGATCAAGAGCGACCTCACCGAGCAACGCATCCGCCAGGCCGTGGGCGAACAGCTGGATCAGCGCGGTTTGCGTCCTGCGGCGGCGGGTACCAAGGCTGACCTGAATGTACAGGCCTACCTGATCGTCGAAGACCGCCAGCAGCAAGTCACCACCAACTATGGCGGTGCCTGGGGCGGCCCGTGGAATGGTTACTGGGGCGCGCCGATGTACAACGAAACCCGCAATATCACCTACAAGGTCGCGACCATCCAGATCGACCTGCTCGACGGCAAGGACGGCAAGCTGGTGTGGCGCGGCAGCGACGAACAGATGATGGCCAGCACGCCGAACCCCGAGGAACGCAACAAAGCCATCCGCAGCACCGTGACCAAGATCCTTTCAAACTACCCGCCGCGCTGATCGCTCACTGTAGGAGCGAGCTTGCTCGCGAAAAACGTCAACGATAACGCGTACTTCCTGAATCAACGCGGCGTCTGTAGGTTTTTCGCGAGCAAGCTCGCTCCTACAGTATCAGGGCGTATCAGGGCATCTCCGCCAGTCGCCAATGTGGCGAGTTGCCAGCAACCTGCCGAAGCCTTGTCTACACTCCAGTGCAACGGAGAGTTAGCGCAGGAGTGCTTCGATGTCTCCCCGATTCGGCTCCAGACAGCGTGGTGCAATTGGCTTGATGGCGGCAGGCACTTTGGCCTTGGCCTTGGTGTTTACGTTGCTGGCGGTCGACAGCGGGCGCTTGTATTTGGAAAAGCGCAAGCTGCAATCCGTCGCCGATACCTCGGCGTTGGAGGCAGCCAGTCTCGGTGGCCAATGCGGTACCAACACCACCGCAAACGCCTATGCCACGCAAAATGCGGCGCGCAACGGTTTTGTGGTCGGTAATGGCAGCTCCCTGGCGGTGACATGCGGCACCCTGGCGACCAATGCTCTGAACACCCGTGTGTTTACCGCTGATGCCACCAAGAGCGACGCTATCCGCGTGGTGGCTTCCCGCACTGTGATGACCAGCGTTGCCAATGGGCTGTGGAACCTGTTCAGTGGTGCGCCGATTACCCCGCAAATCAACTTGAGCGCCACCGCCGTCGCGGCGACACCACCGCCCGTGGCGCAGCTGTCGATCCGCAGCAGCCTGGCCAGCGTCGACTCAGGCAAATCCCCACTGCTCAACCTGGTCATCGGCAACCTGCTCGGCGGCAACCTTTCGCTCACGGCGGCGGGTTGGAACGGCTTGCTGCAGACCAACGTCAACCTGCTCAGTTATTTGGACCAACTGGCGATTAACCTGAACGTGAAGGCCGGTGACTACGATGCCTTGCTCAGTACCGCAGTCTCGGCTACTCAACTGATCGACGCTGCTGTGAAGGTTTTGCAGAAAAACGGTGCGGCGGTCACAGCGGTCGTCAATGACGTGATTTCGATTCAAGCCATTGCGCCCAACAGCAAGCTGTTGACCGTGGGTGACCTGATTGACATCGCCACCGGCACGCCGACGGCGGCGCTGAATAGCAACGTGCAATTGTTTCAACTGTTGGAAGCGGTGGCGCAGTTGTCCAGCAGCAAGAATGCGGTGAGTGCGGCGGCGCAGGTCGCGATTCCGCTGGTGGGCAATGTGTCGATCCAGACCAAGGTCATCGAACCGCCGCAGCTGTCGGCCATTGGCAATCCTATGCTGGCCAAGAAGGGCTTGCAGAATACCCCGCCGACCGATCAGATTTTTGTACGCACCGCGCAAGTGCGCACGTTGGTGACCGTGCAGGCGCCGATCATCAAGGCGGTCTCTGGCGTGGCGTCCATATTGACGGGCCTGGGCACGCCGGTGTCCCAGGTGGTCAAGGGCTTGTTGAACCTCAACCTGCCGGCGGTGGTTGGCGGTGTGTTGTGCCTGGTGGCCTGCAATGTGGCTGACGTCGATGTCACCACATCGCTGGCCATTTACATCGAAGCCGGCAGTGCGCAAACCCATGTCACGGATTTCAATTGCGACTCGCCGGCCTCCAAATCCTTGACGGTGAAAACCACTACGTCCCTGGCGACCCTGGCGGTCGGTACAGTGGATCCGGTGGCGGCTTTTTCTTCCTCCGCAGCAGTCGATGTGCAGCCGGTCAGGCTGATCGATTTTGGCCAGCGCTACTGTGTGGTCCTGACGCTGCTGTGCAGCCCCAACCGTACACCCAATGTGGGGGGTGGTTTGCTGTTGAAAGCCAACTCCACCATTGCTGCGCAAACCAGCACGATGGTGTTTGCCCCGGTGGCCGAGATGAATGCGCCGCCCACCTACAAGTTCGCGCCGGGCACCGCCAATATCGTCGGCAGCCTGGCGGCGACCCTTAATGGCTTGCAGGTAACTTATGCACCGCCCAGCGGCAGTGTCTCCAGTGGCGCGTTGGCTGGGGTTGCCGGGCTGTTGGCGACCATTACCACGGCGGTGGTGGGGCTGATCCAGAATGTGCTGTCACCGATTCTCGACCCTGTCGTCAACACCTTGCTCAGCGCCTTGGGCATCAACCTGGGCAATGCCGAAGTCGGTGCCAACCTCACCTGTCATATGGGCAGGGCTTACCTGGTGATTTAGCTGACTCCCCGAGTTCCAAATGTGGGAGCTGGCTTGCCTGCGATAGCGGCCTGACAGCCGACGCCTATCTACCTGCCCCCCCGCGATCCAACTGTGCGGGCTTGCTCGCGAAGGCGGCCTGGCAGTCAACACAGTTGGAACGTGTACATATCCATTCCTGCGGTAACGGCCACTTAGGGTTCCGCTTTTACAGCGGCTCACTTTTGAAAAGAGCCCAAAAGTAAGCAAAAGGCTCTTGCCCCACCACTCGGCACCTCGCCTAGGCTCGGTGTGCCCGCAATCCGCCAGTGATTTGGGGGGCCGCCGCCACGCGCCATCCATGGCGCGGGGCGGCTAAACCGGCATCCCTGCCGGTTTACCCCCCAAATCCCTGTCGAATTCCGGCCAGCGTGGTTTGACGGGGCGCCTAAGATCAAGATCAAAAGCAGAGCAAGAGCAAGAGCAAGAGCGGCTCGCTTCGCATCGTGGTTAGCTGATTGAGTGCTGCGCGATGGGTAACTCGACGCAGAATTTCGCGCCGGCCTCGCCGTTGGTGACGCTCAGGCGCCCACCCATGTTTTCCACAATCCCATAGCTCACCGAGAGCCCCAATCCGGTGCCGACGCCTATCGGCTTGGTGGTAAAGAACGGTTCGAAAATCCGCTCCAACAGGCGCGGGTCGATCCCGCCGGCGTTGTCTTCGACCCAGATACGCACATGGCGGCTGTCGTGCTCGCTGTGCAGGGCAATCCAGGGGCGCAGGGCAGGGTCTTTTTCTCGCCGGCTGAGTAATGCGTCGCGGGCATTGACCATCAGGTTGATCAGCACCTGTTCCAGCTGGTCGACATAGCCTTTGACCTGCACCGAGAAGTCCGCAGGGCTGATGCGCACGTCTACACCTTTGCCGCGCAGGCCTTCGCTGAGCAGGGACAGGGTGCCCTCCAGCGCCTGCGCGGGGTCGAACGGTTGCTGCTCGATTTCCGAGCGGCGGCCGAACACGCGCATATGGTCGACCACCCGTGCCGCGCGTTGCACCTGGGCGTCGATACGCTGCAGTTTTTCCGTGAGGTAGTCGATTTGCACATCGCCATTGCCCAGGCGCTTGAGCACATTGGTGATGGCCATGTGCATCACGTTCAGCGGCTGGTTGATCTCATGGGCCAGGCCGGTGGCCATTTCGCCGAGGGTGGCCATTTTCGCGCTTTGGGTCAGTTGCTGCTGGGAGCGGCGTACTTCGGTGTTGTCGCGGCCCACGGCCTGCACTTCGATCAGAGCGCCTTGTTCATCGAAGACGCCACGGTCCGACCACACCCACCAGGCATGTTCGCGCCCCGGCAGTTGCAGGCTGATTTCCGCGGTGCTCACCGGGAATTCCGGGGTCAGTTGCTGAATGCGTTGCATAAAGGCGGCGCGCTGTTCATCCGACAGCCACTGGCCCAAGTCGATGCCTGGCAATTGGTCGGGCCGGGATTCCAGGTAATTGGCCAGCGGCGTGTTGCCGAAGGTGAGGATCAGGTCGGGACGGTAGCGACAGATCATCGCTGGCGAGTCTTCCACCAGGATGCGGTAGCGCTCTTCACTTTGGCGCACCTGCTCGGCGGCCAGGGTCGCCTCGGTGACGTCCAGCCAAAGGCCCACGGCTTCCACCGGCAAGCCGAGGTCGTCGCGCAAAAGCTTGGCTTCGTCGAGCAGCCAGTGGTAGTTGCCTTGCTTGTCGCGCAGGCGGTAGCGGCTGCGCACGTTGCCTTCGCGCAGCAGCTGGCGGGTGCGTTCGAAGTAGTGTTCTCGGTCGTCGGGGTGGATCAGCGCCGCCAGGGTGTCGTGGTTGCAATCGGCCAAGGTCCAGCCCAGCAGCGGCAACAGGCTGGCGCTGAAAAACGCTGGGTGCAGCGCGCCGTTGACGTAGCGCTGCACATAGATGACGGCCGGTGAGCTGGCGATCAGGTTGTCCAGGCGCGCATGGGCGGCGGCGGCTTGCAGTTGCTGGTTCTGAATGTCGCTGATGTCGAGCATGAAGCCGACCCAGCGCCGTTCATTGCCGGCTCCCAGCACTTGGCCTTGTATGCGGTACCACAGGGGCGACTGCTCGGACTCGGTGCGTTGCAGGCGCACGTTGGTCAGCAGTGGCTTGCCCAGGGCTTGCAGGTCTTGCAGGCGGCTGTCGAGGGCCTGACGGTCGGCGGGGTGGATGAGCTCGAGCCAGGTACCGAGGGGTTGGCGGGTGGGGCCGTCGTCCAGGCTCAGGTTGCGCAGCAATTGTGGCGCCAGTTGGATTTCCTGGGTAGCGGGCAACAGTTCCCACCAGCCAGTGCCGAGCAGGCCTTGCAGGGCTTCTACCCGTTCCAGTTGCTGGTGGTGACGCTGTTCGCGCAGACGGCCCAGCAGCGGCGCGGCGAGTGCTGCGCACAGGTTCAGCCAGTCACGCTCGCCGGTGTGGTGTGCCTGGCCGTTATAGAAGCCACACAGCAGCCACGCGGCGGCGCCATGGCTGTCGCGGTACGGCACCAGGAAGCCGTCGGCATTGCCAAATACACTGTGCAGGCGCGGGTTGTCGCTGCGCCCTTGGGCAATGTCCAGGCTAAGTGGTGTGTTGCCGTTGATGCTGTCCAGGCTGGTGCCCAGGTGTTGCCCGGTCTGCCACAAGGCCGGGGCGTCGTGAGCGGCGTAGTGACTGTAGATGCGCCAGCCTTGATCATCTTCGTCGAGCAGTGCCATGGCGACGCAGGGGATGCGCCAACGCTGGGCCACGCTGCGCAGGTGTTCGCTGAACACCTGGGGCAGGCGGTTGGGGCTGCACACGCGCAGCTGTTCGCTCATCAGGGCGGCGAGTTGGTGGTTCTGTTCGCGTTGCTGCACCCGTACTCGGTCGGCCAGCAGGTCAGTGATGTCCAGCAGGTGCAGGGCCCAGCCGTCGCCCTCCGGCTCGATCCAGCCGCGGGTATGCAGGACCTGGCCAGCAGCGCCCTGGAAGTCGAGGTCCAGGCCGTGTCGTTGCCACTCCTGCGGCGTGCCCTCGACACTCCGCGCGCTGTCGGCACACAGCAAGGTCTGCAAGGGGGGGTTGGGCGCGTTGGCAAGATGCTGGGCAAGTAAAGGCTTCAAGGTGCCCGAGATGTTCAGCACCCCACCCAGGTTGTCCAGTTGCACTTGCAGGCCCGACGCGGGTGCTGCTGGCGCGTCCAAGGCCAGGGCGCTGGTGCGCCCGCGCAGGCGTGCGAACAATTTATCCCCCGTCGTCAAAACTGAAGGCTCGAGGTAGCAGTGAGGTTGGTGGGCAGGTTGGGTACGGTGCCCACCCCGGGCAATACCAGGGCCGGCAAGACCGCTTTGATATTGGCCGAGGGGTAGGTGATCTTCACTGTCAGCAAATTATTGGTGTAGGTGGCGGTGATATAGCCGGGCAAGAATTTCAATGAGCCGGGGATCCAGTTCAATTGGGCCTGGGCGGCATCCTTGGCGCGTTGCACCACCAGGGCCGAATAGCCTGCGGTGCTGGGGTCCAGGGACACACTGCGGCGTACCCCTTCGGCTGCCGCTTGGTGAAATGACTGCATCAACAGCAGCGGCAAGCTGTAGCTGAGCATGCCGTAGAACACTGCAAAGAAAATCACGAAGACCAAGGCAAACTCGATCGCCGCAGCGCCTTTTTGCTTTCTCGGGAGGCTCGATTTCATGACTGCGTCTACCCTGAGTCGAGTACTTGATATCAGCATAGAATCATTCAGCCAAAAGGGATGTTTTTTACGTGATCCAGACGCTAGTGATTGTGCTGTGGTTGGGCGTATGTGCTGTGCAGGATATTCGCCAGCGCCAAATTGCCAATACGCTGACCCTGGGCGTCGGGCTGTTGGCGCTGATTTACCTGCTATGGGCGGGCTCGACCTGGCTGGGTGCGCCCCGCAGCGAGGGTGGCCTGGCCTTGGCTTTGGCGCTGGTGCTGACCCTGCCCGGCTACGCGTTGGGCCGCTTTGGCGCGGGGGATGTGAAGTTGCTAGCCGCCTTGGGGCTGGCCTCCAATATCGACTACCTGTTGGGGGCGTTGATCGGCGCTGGCATCGTAATGGTGGCCTGGACACTTATGCATCAATGGCTTAGCTCAAATCGCGTTGAGCGGGCAGGGCAAGCGTCAACAAAACAGCCCTTTGCGCCCTTCGTTTTGACAGGTTTTGCCGGCAGCTGGTTTTGGATCCATCAGTCGCACGAGTTGATTAATGCTATGTACATAGTCGGAAAGTACGTCTACGTTTAATGAGTAGTTGTGTAGGAGTTTTCGTCAGAAAGGATAGGTCATCATTTGGCTTGCCAGGCATGGAGTAGCGCGTGAACAAGCTTACGTCTGCAGTAAAAGTGCTCGTTGTCGACGATCAACCATTGATCGTGGAGGAACTCTGTGAATTTCTTGAAAGCAGCGGGTACCGTTGTGTCCCGTGCGAGTCCAGCCAGCAAGCGGTCCAGCGTTTTGGCGAAGACCTTCAGATTGGTTTAGTGCTGTGTGACCTGCATATGCCGGACATGGACGGCATCGAACTGGTCCAGGCGCTGCAACGGATCGCCGGCAAACATCGTGCGTTCGAAGCGATCATGCTCACCGGTCGTGCCGACAAACAGGATGTGATCAAAGCCCTGCGTGCGGGCATCGCCGATTACTACCAGAAGCCGATCAACCTCGATGAATTGCTCGAAGGCCTCAAGCGCCAGGAAGCGGCGTTGGAGGAACGGCAAAAAGACCTGCAACTGGGCACGCTCAACCAGAAGTTGCAGTACCTGTCCGAATCGATCAACGACTTGTATATGGACTTGGACAAAGTGCGTCGCAACCCGACGCTCCAGGACCATGACGGGGACCCATCGGCCGATGAAGCCGGGTCGTTGGAGATCCCGGCGATTTTCAATCAGCTGTCACCGCGCCAGCTGGATGTGGCTCGCCTGGTGGGCAAGGGCCAGACCAACTACCAGATTGCCTGTGAATTGGGGATTACCGAGAACACGGTGAAGCTGTACGTGTCCCAGGTGCTGCGCCTGACCCATATGCACAACCGCACGCAGTTGGCGCTGGCGTTGTCACCGAGCAACTCGGCGATGCGCCAGCGGGTGACTGCGCACTAAAGGCCCAGGCAAACCTTGCAGGAGCCATCTTTCCGTGGCGAGGGAGCTTGCTCCCGCTCGACAGCGCAGCTGGAGTGGGCTTTTCTTGGGGGCGCTTCGCACCCCAGCGCAAGCAAGCTTGCTCGCCACAGTAGCTTTACTTGCTTCCACTTTGCGCAGTGCCGCCTATTTTCTGATCAAAGAACTCCGGAATCGGGTGCTTGTTGCTGTCCAGCCAGCGCTTGAGCGCCTGTTCGCGTTCTGCCGGCGTGGTTTTCTGGGGGTTGGCCGAGGCTGCGCGCCCGCTCAGTTGCAGTGCCATCCAGTTTTCCGTTTCGGCCTGCCGGGGTGAAGACGGCCCCGCTTCGATGGCCGAAGCGAGGAGGGGCAGGGCCAGGCATGCAAGGCCGGCGAGGTATTGGAATTTCATCATCGACTCCTTATTTCACAGAGGCCGGCAGCGTATCGTTGACCGCCGCTACCTGATCTTTGACTGGGCGCTGCGGTGCCGTGCCAGCGTCCTTGAGGTGTTGCGCCCGTGCCTGGGCTCGGGTCACCTGATCAGGGCTCAACCCGAGTTGGCCGACCACTTTCGCGGCTTGCTCCCAGTTGTCCTGATAGATCAGCAAGGTCACCAGGTTGACCGCCGCCAATTGATCGCTCTGCTTGAGTTCGATGGCGGTCATGAATTCAAAGCGCGCGTCTTCAAGGCGCCGTTGATCGAGGTACACCACGCCCAGGTCGTTGCGGATTTTTTCGTCGGTGGGCGCCAGCCGTGCTGCGCGTTGCAGGTGAGCCATGGCCTGGCCGTTGTCGCCCTTGGCCGACGCCAGTTGCCCCAAGCCGTGCTCGCCGTCGGCGGCCAGGCAGGTGCCCAGCAGGCTGCGGTACAACGGCTCGGCGTCGGGACGGCCTAGCAAGCGATAGGCACGGGCCTGGCGCTGACGAACCTGGGGCAGGGCGCTGGGCAGGTTCTGCAGGTTGGCAAGGCTGGCGTGCAGCTTGCCTTCGTTGGCCATGTCATCGGCCAGGTTCAGCGACAGCTCCTGGTCCGAGCTGGGCTTGGGGCAACTGCCCGGCGCCAGCAACCCGGCCCACGGAACCTGGCCGTTGCTGGCACAACCGCCCAGCATCAGCAGGCTCAAGGCGACGATCAGTGGTTTCATGGCAGGCTCCTCAAAAGTTATTCAAGGCTCGGGAGATGGCGATCATGGCCGGCCCCCCCAGCACGATCAGCAAGGCGGGAAACAGGAACACCATCATCACCACGGACATCTTCGCGGACATCTTCGAGATGTATTCCTGCAGGCGGGTCAGGCGGCGGTCGTCAAGCAACTGCTTGAGGGCCAGCAAGGATTTCATCGCGCCGCCGCCCTGGTGGATCAACTGCTGAAGGATGATGCAGGTGTCGGTGAACTCATCCACGGCCAACAGGCGTGCGGTCTTGCCCAGCTCTTCGGACAGTTCCAGGCCCGAGTCGACCCTTGCCAGGATCAGGCGCAGTTCATGGGTCAGGTCTGGCAGCAAGCGCTGGGCTTCGGTGCTCAACACCCGCAGCGATTGCTCAACTGCCATGCCGGATTCGAACAGGATGCGCAGTAACGGAATGAAGGTGGAGATTTCCCGAGCGATACGCTCCTGGCGGTATTTCGCACTGAGGGCGAGGATGCGTTTGGGCAGCAAGTAACCGATGCCTAGGGCAATCGCCGGGGCAATCCAGGGTGAGCCGGCATGGGGAAACAGCAGCTGTTGGCCGAGCAGGGTCAAGCCCAGCAACACGATGGGCACGCCGATCTGGAAAGCGGCAAACATGGAGCGCTGGTTGGCTTTACGCCAACCGACTCGGTTGAGCAGGGTCTGGGTTTCGTTGTCCAGGCTGACCGAGCGCTGGGCCACGGTGCTGGCGCCCAACTGGCGCATCAGGCTGCCGAGTTTGTCCTCGCGGGTCAGTTGGCCTTGCAGGCGTTGGCTGACCAGGCGTTGTCGGCGCCTTTGCTCTAGCAGGTTGCCGACGATCAAGGCGACGGCGGCGAGCGACAACAGGATGCAAATCAGGATGGCCATCTCAAATACTCCGCAACATGCGCCACATGACGAAGGTGCCCGTGATGTCGAGCGCCACCGCGGCCAGCAGCAGGTGGCGCCCGGTTCCGTCATTCCACATGCTCATCAGGTAGCCCGGGTTGACCATCAGGAAGTAGCCGACCATGACGATAGGCAAACCCGCCAGCACATAGGCGGTCATGCGTGTTTCGCCAGTCATGGCCTTGAGTTGGCGCGCACCCTGTTCGCGCTCGCGGATCATCTTGATCAGGTTTTCCAGCAGCTCGCTGGCGTTGCCGCCGTAGCGGTGGTTGACCTTCAGGCCAAGAGCAAACAGGCGGAATTCATCGCGCTCGTAAAACTCGGCAAAGTCGCTGACCGACTCCGGCAGGCTCACGCCCATTTGCACGTTGCGCTGGATGCGGCTCATGGCCTGCTTGAGCGGCGCTTCGGTGCTGTCGATCGCGCCCAGCACAGCGTCCGCCAGGGTGCGCCCAGACTTGAGGCTGCGCACGCTGTGGTCCAGCAGCTGCGGTAATTGTTCGACCATGCGCTGCACTCGCCGTTGGTAGCGCCAGGCGATATACACCCGCAGCAGCAGCGGCGGCAGGATCAGCATGGCCAACAGTCCCAGCCCGCCGGCCAGCAGATAGCCCAGCAACATGCCCAGCGCCCAGCCGCTCAGCCACAAACCCAGGCGGTCGGTGGGCTTGCCCAGGCCGGCGCGCTGGAACATGCGCTCCAGCGCGACCCAGTTGCCGTTCGGCTCCTGGGGCACCGGCTGGCCGTCGCTGAGCCGCTCCAGCACCCGGTCGGTGCCGGCCTGGCGCAACCCTCGCTGGAACAGCCAGACGGACAGGCTGATCAGCAGGATGCAAATGAGCAGCAAGACAAGTCCGGTCATGAGCCCTCTCTACAACGGCAATGCCGATTCGCGCCGCAGCTTGTCGCCGGCCGGGTTGAGCGCTTCGCGCAGAAAGCCGAAACCGGTACGGCGGTCGAGGCGGAACAGGGTGTTGGTGACATACACGTCGTCGCGCACCCCCACCACTTCCACCACCTCGCTGACGCAACGGCGCCCATCGGGCAGGCGCGTCAGTTGCACCACCACATCCAGTGCGGCACAGATCATCTGCCGCAGGGTTTTCTCCGCCACCACCCGGCCGGTCAGGCCCACCAGGGTTTCCAGGCGCAGCAACGCGTCCTGGGCATTGTTGGCGTGCACGGTGCTCATGGAACCGTCATGGCCGGTGTTCATGGCCGTCATCACGTCGAGCACTTCGACGCCACGGATCTCGCCAAGGATGATGCGGTCCGGGCGCATCCGCAGGGCGTTGCGAATCAGGTCGCTGGCCTTGACCTCGCCATGCCCCTCGGCATTGGGCGGGCGGGTTTCCAGGCGCACCACGTGGGGGTGGCCCAGTTGCAGCTCGGCGACGTCTTCGATGGTGACCAGGCGTTCGTGGGGGTTGATCAATTGGCTGAGGATATTGAGCAGCGTGGTCTTGCCGGTGCCGGTGCCGCCACTGATCAGGATATTGCAGCGCTTGCCCACCGCCTCCTGGAAGAACTCTAAGATGTTGTGGTCGATGGTTTGCATCGCCACCAGGTCGCTGCTCTTGAGCATGTCCTTGCGAAATTTACGGATCGACAGGCACGGGCCGTCCAGGGCAATCGGCGGGATGATCGCATTGACCCGGCTGCCATCCGGCAAGCGCGCATCGACCATCGGCGACGACTCATCCAGGCGCCTTCCAAGGGGCGCGAGAATGCGCTGCATCACGCGTTCTACATGGTGCGCGTCGATAAAGCGCAGGTCGCTCTGGTGGAGTACTCCGTCACGCTCGATAAACACCCTGTGCGGGCCGTTGACCAGGATCTCGGTGATCGACACATCGCGCAGCAGCACTTCCAGCGGGCCGAAGCCGGTCAGCTCATCGACGATTTCCTCGGCCAGGCGCTCCATCTCATAGCGCGAGATCGCCAGGTGCATGCGCGTGATGTATTCGGCCACTTTGTCGATGACAAATTGCGCCAGGGATTGGCGCGAGCCTTCCAGCAGGTTCTGGCCCGACTCTTCGATGGCATCGATGATGTAGCGATGCAGCACCAGTTTCAGGCCGTCGTGGTCGTTGTGCGCGGTACTTCCACGGGCCGGAGCGCCGAAGAGTTTTTCGCCGTTCATCGACTCGCTCCCAGCAGGCGTTCGAACCAGCGCGTCGAAGGTTTATCCAGGCCTTCGGTACGTTTGGCCAGGCGCTCGCCCAGGTGGCGCAGGGCTTGGGTCAACGCTTCGCGTGGGGCCAGGGTGAACAGGCTTTGCCCCTGGTTCTTGGCGTTCAGGCGCACTTCGGGGCTCAGGGGCAGCACGGCGATGCACTCCAGGCCGAAGCTTTTTTCCAGGGCTTCGGTGCCGGGGGCGCAGCCTTTGACGTAACGATCGACGAGCAGCTTGGCATGGTCGAGCTTCATACCTTTTTCGCGCCACAGGTTCAGCATCGCCAGGTTACGCCGACAGTCGAGTACGCACTGGTCGGTGCACCACAACAGCTTGTCGCAGTGGCTGACAAAGGTGCGCAGGGCTTCGCTGTCCGCTTGCCCGGTGAGGTTGACCACGATGTGCTGGAAGTGCTGACGCAAGGCGCTGAGCAACATGTACAGCTCGGCGGCGCTGGTCATTTCCAACGGGTCATCGCTGGCGGCGTAGGCAAGGATCCGCAGGCCGTCGTCGGTGCTGGTGAACGCGCTGTTGATCAGGGTGGCGTCCAGGCGTCGCAGGTGGCGCAAGGCGTCGCCGAAATTGAAGGTGCTGTCCAGGCCCAGCAGCGCCAAGCTGTCGCCCCTGGGCAGGCCGAGGTCGAGCATCAGCGTCTGCTGGCCGCTCTTTTGCACCACCATCGCCAGGTGGCTCGCCAGCAGGGCGCCATCGGTATTGCCCTGGGCACCGTAGAGCACGGTGAGGCCGCCCAGATGGGCGTTCGGCGCGCTGGGCGGCAAGCGCTTGCTCAGGCGCCGCACCAGCCCGGCCACTTCGCTGGAGCGTGAACCATAGGCGACAAAATCCCGAGCGCCGGCACGCATGGCGTTGAGTACCAACTGGTTGTCCATGCCGTCGCCCAAGGCCACCACCGCCAACATCGGCTTGGCTTCCAGGGCGCCTTCGATCAAGGCGCTCTGGGCTACCAGGTGCTCGCGGTCCAGGCCCACGAACACCAGGTTGGCGAAGGTCACGTCCACCAGTGCCAGCAATTCATCCAGGCTGCCGCCGCCCACGTTGATCACTTGGCCAAGAGGGGCCAGGGCACCCTGGAGCCATTCCAGGTCGGTGCTGTTACGGGTGATTGCCAGGAAGGTCTGGCTCAGGCTATCGCTCATTGGGAAAGTCCACTGCGACGGTCGAAGTTGCCGTTTTCCAGGAAGAACAGGCGGAACCAGTTCGGGTCATAGGTGCGCAGTTTTTCGCCGGGCAGCGACGGCAACTGCGCATTGGCAGCCAGTGGCTGGACCAGATGCGGCGTGACAATCATCAGCAGTTCTTTCTCTTCGCTCTGGATATTGGAGTCGCGGAAAAACGCACCAAGGATCGGGATATCGCCCAGGCCCGGGAGCTTGGCGATGGTGGAGCGGTTGGTGCTGCTGATCAGGCCGCTGATCACAAAGCTTTCACCGTCGGCCAGTGACACACTGGTGTCGGTGCGCCGGACGGTCAGGGCCGGCACCTGGATATTCTGGATTCGGATCGCGTTGCTGTAATCCAGCTCGCTGACTTCCGGGGCGACTTTCAGGGCGATGCGGTTGTGGTCGATGACCGTGGGCGTGAGGGTCAGGCGAATACCGAACTCCTTGTATTCAATGGTGATGGTATCGCTGCCGGCACTGGGCACCGGAATCGGCACTTCGCCGCCGGCCAGGAAGGTCGCGCTCTGGCCGCTCATGGCCACCAGGCTCGGGCGCGCCAGGGTATAGGCGAAACCGCTGCTTTCCAGGGCGTTGATCAGTGCCTTGACCCGGCCACCGCCAAACCCGATGTTGAAGTTGTCGGCACTCACCGGCAATTTGAAAATGCCCTCTGACGGGGACAGCAAGTCGGGGCTGCCGAGGAAGAAGTTTTTACCCATGCCCAGGATCTTGGTGCTGGCTTCCTTGAGCTTGGTGCGGCTGACCTCGACAAAACGAATATCGGTCTGCACCTGGCTGGGCAGCGTCGGGTCTTCGGAGGGCGACAGCGATTGGCTGGTGAGCGCCGAAGTAGCCTTGCCCTTGACGAACACCATGCTCTGGCGCGGCGTGGTCGAGCAGCCGGTCCACACCATCAGGCTGGTAGCGCCGCTGCCGACGCCAGTGAGCAGGAAATGGCGGTCGCCGTTGACCCGCACATCGGCAATTTTCGGGTCGCCGATAGCCAGGCGCGTAATCGCTACCGGCGACTGCAGCTCGGTCTGCAAGCCTTCGCCTACCTCGATCACGGCGGGCAATTGGCCCAGGGCGTTGCAGCTGCCCGATGCGCCCATCGCCATGCCCAGGGGCAGGCACGGCAGCATCAAGGCCAAGGCCAATTGAGCGTAGCGTTGGCTCATTCAAGGCATCCTTGTTCAATCAGGGGGTAGGTTGTGCTGCCGCCGCGCCGCGAATCACTTCGATACCCTGACGCTGGCCGGTGAGGGCCACCGCGGGGGTGATTTTTTTCGGCGGGCCGCTGAGGGCCAATTGGGTGAATTGGTAGAGGTCGCGGTTGGCGCTTTGCACCTTGTCCGGGGTGTCGCTTTCACCGGCCCAGTAGCGGCTGAGCAATTGTTCGTCGGCACTGCGCACGGCCAGGCGCAGCGTGCCGGCTTGGGAAGCGAGCATCAGCCGACTCAGCAATTGTTCGGGCACCGCCAGCACCACACTGCGCGCGGCGGTGCGACGTTGAGCCGCCTGGGCGCGTTCTTCGGCGGTGGCGGGTGGCGGTACTGCCGGGGTGCCGTCGTTGGCCAAACCCAGTTGGTCGCCGACGCTGAGCAGGCGAATCGCGGGGATGACCACCTGCGCCGATTGCTCGGCATTGGCATTGTCCTGGCGCAAGAACAACAAGACATCCACGTAGTCGCCGGGGCTCAACTGGCCACCGGCACCGATGACCTCGTCGACGGCGACGGCGAGCGCGCGTTCATCCGCACGAATCATGCGGGCCAGGGGGCCGCCGGCTGTGAAGCTTTCATCATTGAGCCAGGTGCCGGCACCCAGGGCCCGCAAAGGCGTACGACCGATGGCCTGGTCAACGCTGGTCAGGCTGCCTGCCGGCACGGTGCGCAGTTTTTCCACGGCTACATCGGCAGCGGTGAGGGGCACAAAAGGCGCAACCGCGTGCACCAGTACCACGACGGGCTGGCGGGTCTGGTCTTCCACGACCGCAACGGTTTTTTCCACGGAAATGACAGGTTGTGGCGAGGGTGCTACGGCAGGTGCCGGTGGACGGCTGAGCACCAGGCCCCAATACCCTGCCACCAGGGCTCCGATAAGCAGCAAGCCAGCCAGGACCATGCTGATGCGACTGTTCATGACGGCGCTCCCTATCCTGTTGCACTACTTTTATTCCCGTTAATCCAAACGAGTTAAATTCGCAACTGGGCTGTGATGAACAACTAACGATTTGGCTATTTGAAGGTAGCTCAGCTAGGACGAAATGCCATTACCGAACGAAAAATTTATCGATGTTTTTAGAATCGGGCCTTTAAACAACGGACTTGCAGGGCGCATGGAGCCACTAATACTTTATGATTAATTCATTCTTACAGTTGTGAGTGTTAAATTTGTTGACAATGCTCTAGTGGCACACGGCAATCATTGTGCGGGCCAGCTGTATCGGCGCTTTGTGGCGCATGAAGGAGATCTCAACATGATCCTTGACCTGTTCTTGAAATTTTATGTTCACGCTCAGTTATTCCTGCGCCGCAGAGATGGGGCGTCGGCTATTGAATATGTGATTATCGTCGCGATAGTTGCGTTGGTGATCGTCGGTATTGGTACTGGGCTTGGCGATAAGATAAAAGGCATCTTCGAGCAAGTGTCCGATGCGCTGCCAGCGGCGACTTAGCCGTCATTGCGGTATTCTTTCGTTCCGGTGATTCTTTTTATCAGGTACCGCCCATGACCCACCCTTCGTCATCCCGCCAACAAATCCTATTGGTGGACGACGAGGAGGATGCGCTGGTGGAGTTGGCCGAATCCCTCGAAAACGAGGGGTTCGTCTGTTTCACCGCGACCTCCGTCACCTTCGCCTTGCAAGAATTGACACTTCACCCTGATATCGCCCTGGTCATCACCGATCTGCGCATGCCCGAGGAAAGTGGTATCTCCTTGATCAAGCGCCTGCGCGAACATACCTCACGCTTGCATTTGCCTGTGATCGTGATGTCTGGCCATGCAGAAATGGACGATGTCAGCGATATGCTGCGCTTGCAGGTGCTGGACTTGTTTCGCAAGCCGATCTACCTGGTGCGCTTGCTCGATACCCTCAACAGCCTGTTTCCCCTCTCTACACCTGGTCGGTAACGGACCTGCACCGCTTATTAAATGTGGGAGCTGGCTTGCCTGCGATAGCGGTGGTTCAGTTAAAGATTCATTGACTGACACACCGCCTTCGCGAGCAAGCCCGCTCCCACAGTTTGATTGCGGGGGCGCAGGTAGAGGGGGTTCGGCTGTCAGGCCGCAGGGATCTGTGCCATGCACTGATTCTGTGAGCAACACAGACCCCTGTGGGAGCTGGCTTGCCTGCGATGATGGCCGAACAGTCAACGACTAACTGCCTGACACTCCGAAACCCAACTGTGGGAGCGGGCTTGCTCGCGAAGGCGGTATGGCAGACCGAGATATGTACTCATTCCAACCCAATTAAATGGTCGACCCGAAGAGCGCCATCGCAGGCAAGCCAGCTCCCACATTGATTACAGGTGCCCTCGTCACAGTTGATAACTGAAGCTCAGCGTATACCGAGGCCTGCGATTGAAGCTGTCCAGGGCGATATCCGACATTGGCTTGGCCGCTTCCAGCGCGATGTTGTAGTACTTGTTGTCGCCAAAGCGTAAACCTACCGCCGCCGACGACATGTCGTTGGCCTTGACCGGCAGGTCGTTGAACCAGGATTTGGCGCGATCGACCACTACGTAGGGTTGCAGGATTTTCACCCAGTTGCCGGCGCGGTTGAAGCTGTAGTTGACCTCGTACGCCACCCCCCAGCCCTTGTCGCCCGAGCCTTGGTCGTCCGGGTAGCCGCGGCCGAAATTTTGCCCCCCGAAGGTGGCGCGTTCGCTGTCGGGCAGGGTGTTGTTGCTCCAGTACAGCGCGCCGGAAAGTACGCCTTGCCAGTTGTCGAAGAACTTGTCGCTTTGCACGCCGGAGAGGCGCAGGCGGAAGAAGTCGAGGTCGGGTTTAGCCACGTCCAGGTCACTGCGGGCCTTGGCGCCCAGGCCATCGATGCCCTGGTACAGGCCACCGCTGATGATGCGTAGGCGTCGCGCGTCGGCTTTGCGCCAATCTCCTTCGAAGGCCAGGGCGCGCAGGTTGGATTCGATGTCGAAACGCAACGGGTAACCCACCAGTTTATAGCGCGTGGTCTGGTCGACCGCGTACAGGCGTGTGCCCAGGGTGAAGGACTCGGTCGGGGAGGCAATGAACGGGTGGCTCAGGCCGATGGAGTAGCGGTCGATGGACTGGTGCGGCTTGAGTTCGAAACCGCCGTCCAGTTGCACGCTGCTGCTGGGGTCGGCGCGATAGCGCTCGGCGGCGAGCGCCAGTTGGGTGCCTTCGGCATTGATGAATTGGTTGTAGTCCACGCGGTAGTAATGCTCTTTGTCCTCGCCGGGTGGGAACAGGCCGCTGACGCTGAGCTGCTCGCCCATGGACGTCTGGGAATTGCTGGTGGCGCTCAGCAACGCTTGCGTGCCGCCACGGCTTTTCTGCACCAGGCTCATGCTGGTGGTGAAAGGTTTGCGGCTGGCCTGGATCTGCATGTGCGTGGCGCCATCGGTGGTGCCTGGCGGCGGTACTTGCGCTTGTACGCTGAGGCCGGGGATGCGGCTCATCAGCGTGGTATAGCGCTCGAAGGTCTTGCGAGTCAGTGGGCGTTCGGCCAGGAGCTTTTGCGCGAGTTTATCGACGTAGGCCGACACCGAACCAATGTCGCCGGTTTGTTGATAGTCCTTGATGTAGCCTTCCACCAGTACCACGCGGACCAGGCCATTTTCGAAGTTCTGTTGCGGCAGGAAGGCGTAGGACAGCAGGTAGCCATCCTCCTGATAACGGCGGGTGATGCCACGGGTCGCTTCAATCAGTTGCGCAAGGTTGGTTTCACGTCCAATCAACGGCGCATACACCTGCGCCGTCTCGGCGAGCGGGTAGACCGTTCCGCCTTCGATCTGCAACTTTCGAATAGTGACCTTGGTGTCCATCAACAGCGGCTGGCCTGCAGTCGGCGGCGCCTCGGGTACTTGGGTTTTCGACGTGGGTGGTCGGTAGGCGTCCGCGGGCAGGTTGGGTACCGGCAGGGTGCGGACAGTGTCGTTGCTGTTGAGAAAGCTGGGAAGGGTCTCGGCCTGGGCGTAAGCACTGAGGGTGAGCAATAACAACGGGGTCAACACGCGCATAGGACACTCCATGGTCAACTGCAGCAGCGCTTCGGGCCCGCCGGGTTCTGGGACTCGGTTCGGGAGGGCGGCGATTGATCACAGGTGTCGCTGCCCATAAAAAAGACGAGAGACTTATTAAAGGTCTCTCGTCTCAACCAAGCGTAGGCGCTGTAGGGGAGGCCGTCTAATCGGCCAGGTGCATTTCTATTTGCCGGTCAGGCCATTCAACAAACCGCCCAGACCGCCTGTGGCCGTAGTGCCGCCCGTGGTGGTGGCAGTGCCGGTTGCTGTGGCGGTGGTGCCGATATTCAGGCCGCCGAGCAAACCACCGCTGGTGCCGCCAGTCGCGCCGCCGGTTACCAGGCCACCCACCGAGGCGACGGTGCCGCCGACCGCTGTGACGGTGGTGCCTACCGCGTTGGTGATCGGGTTGGCATTGGCTGCCGTCAAGTTAGTGCCCACGCTGCTCACAGCGCCGCCGACTTGAGTCACCAGACCATTGACCGGAGCACCCACACCGGTAGTGGTGCCGATGGTTTGGGTCAGGTTGGTGACGCCGCTGGTCACAGGGTTGAGCGCTGCGCCGACATTGGCCGCTACGGTGGCGACCGGTGCGGTAGCTGCGGTGTTTGCTACACCTGTGCCACCCAGCGCAGTGCCCAGCGACGCAACGGTGCCGCCGACTGCACCACCGGTCACACCCGTTGCACTGACTGTGCCGTTGGTATTGCCCACGTTCAGGCCGGTACCCACGTTAGCCACCAGGCCACCCACCAGTTCCGGAATGCCGGGAGCCGAGGTGCCACCGGTTGGGGCGACATAACCACCTGATTTATCCAGTGTGCCACCGACGCCAGTGAGTACGGTGCCGACAACGCCGGTGACCGGGTTGCCCGTGCCGCCCGTGCTGGCGACTTGAGTACCCAAGCTGGTGACGGTCGAGCCGACCTTATCCAGTACGCCATTGAGTGGAGTGCCCAGGCCGGTTGCGTTACCCAGGTTGCCGGTGGTGTTTTCCACCAGCGACACCACAGGCACCACGACTTTGCTGCCCAAGGTGTTGGTCAACGAACCCAGCGGGCCGGTGGTGCTGGCCGTACTGAGGGTATCGCCGAGCATGGTGACGGTGGTGCCGACTTTATCCACGACGCCACCTACCGCAGTGCCCACTCCGCCTGTCGCGCCGCCGACCACAGGTATTCCGCCGAGAGTGGTTGAGAGTGTTTGGCCGGTGGTCGAGAGGCCGCCGCCCAGGTCGGCCACGCCGTTACCTACGCCTGCCACCGTGGTGCCCAAGGAGTTGGTGTTGGTGCCCAGTGAGCCCAAGCCGGCGGTTACGCCAGTGCCGATGCTGTTAACGGCGGTGCCTGCCGAGGTGACCAGGCCGCCAGCGGTTGCGCCGACGATGGGTACGCCATTCAACGTCGAACCCAGGTTACCGACCGCTGTACCGACATTGCCCACAGTGGTGCCAAGGGTGCCGGCAATCTGGCCGGTGACCAGTGGGGTGGTTGTCGAACCTGTTCCGCCACCTGTTCCGCCGCCAGTGCCGCCGCCAGTGCCGCCGCCAGTACCGCCGCCGGTGCCGCCGCCAGTGCCGCCGCCGGTGCCGCCGCCGGTGCCGCCGCCAGTGCCGCCGCCGGTGCCGCCGCCGGTACCGCCGCCAGTACCACCGCCAGTACCACCGCCAGTTCCGCCGTCACCACCGCCCGTGCCACCGCCCGTGCCACCGCCGGTTCCGCCACCAGTACCGCCGTCACCGCCGCCTGTGCCACCACCGGTTCCACCGCCAGTACCGCCGTCACCGCCGCCTGTGCCACCACCGGTACCACCGCCTGTACCGCCATCACCGCCACCAGTACCGCCTCCGGCACCTGCACCTGCATCCGGCGATGACGCCGCCACGCTGGATTTATGCCCGCCACCACCGCTGCTGCAGCCGCCCAGGCTCATTGCCAGAATCAGGGCCAGCGCGGTACTTGCTTTCCAAAATACGACTTGAGTTTTCATGATTGAGTTCCTTGCACCTGGTACAACCTTGGTTGTTTCAAACCTTCGTTACTTCTTCGGATAACGATAGGTTTGTCCGTGTGGCTATCTCAGGCGAGGGCACTCTTTCACGCAACGCTCAACTTGGTATTAACGATTTATATACATCCGGCCATCGTCGGCTTAATGACTAATACCAAAGGTGTAATGGAAGGGTGTTTCAGGATTTTTATATTAGTAAAATCAAAGTGTTGTAAATAAAGACGGACCTCGTAAGGTCCGCTATAACTTAGGGTGTATATATACAATTAATCAGGGTTTTCAGGCAGTCGGCTGCCACTGCCCCAACATATGTTGTATATCCCCAGCGCCTTTGAGTTCCAACGCCCCGCTGGAGCCGGCCGCGCTGCTCATCAATATCACTTCACTGGGCAGGCGCACCGGCTTCATGAACTCGACGTCGATTTCAATATTGGCGGCCGGCAAGTGTTCTGCCAGCGCCGCGAGGGTGCGCGCCTTGTTCCATAACCCGTGGGCGATGGCCTGGGGAAAACCGAACAACTTCGCGGTCGGGGTACTGAGGTGGATGGGGTTGTAGTCGCCAGACACTCGGGCGTAGCGTCGGCCAATATCAGGGGGGGCTTTCCAGCGCGTCAGTTCGGTGAGCGTTCCTGGAGTCTGCGATCCGCTGTCCGCCGCTTCGCCTTCAACCTTTACGCCCCGACATAGCATTTGGCTTTCGCCCTCCCACAAGAGCCCAAGGGCATCCTCGACAACCGTCACGATGTCAAAGGTGGCCCCCTTGGGATGGGTGCTGAGATTGCGTGCGTAGACACCGACACTCACGTCACCCACGCCACCCAACGGGCGATGAATACGGATGCGATTGCGCAGGTGGATCAACCCCAGCAACGGAAACGGAAAGCTCTTGTCCGTCAGCAGTTGCAGTTGCAGGCCGAACGCGAGGATATGCGGATAAGTCGCCGGCAGCATCGGGCTGTCAGCAAAACCGCACACCTTGCGGTACGCGGCAACGGCGCTGGGGTTGATATTCATCCGGCAGCGCAACCCACGTTCGGGCAGTGAGCTGCCGGTGATCTTGCGCTTGAGCGCCGCACGCCAATACAGCGGCAGTAGAGGTGGGGTGCTGTCCAACGTTTGCCATTGCATGCTTACGCTCCCAGAAGACTTTGCCCGCACACCCGCAGCGCTTGGCCGCTGACCGCGCCGGAACCCGGCTGGCTCAGCCAGGCCACGGCTTCGGCCACGTCCTGGGGCAAGCCACCTTGGCCCAGGGAACTCATGCGGCGCCCGGCCTCGCGCAGGGCGAAGGGAATATGCGCGGTCATCTGGGTTTCGATAAACCCTGGCGCGACGGCGTTGATGCTGATCCCACGCTCCTTCAACAGCGGCGCCCAGGCTTGAGCCAGGCCGATCAATCCGGCCTTGCTTGCTGCATAGTTGGTTTGCCCACGATTGCCGGCGATGCCACTGATGGAAGCCAGCAACACCACCCGTGCATTGTCCTGCAGGGTGCCGCTGTCGAGCAGGGCCTTGGTCAGCACTTGCGCAGCCTTGAGGTTGACCGCCAGCACTGCGTCCCAGTATTCCGGGGTCATGTTGGCCAGGGTTTTGTCGCGGGTGATGCCGGCGTTGTGCACCAGGATGTCGAGCCCGTCTGGCAGGTGCTCGATCAGTTGGCGTGCGGCATCTTCGGCGCAGATATCCAGGGCCACCGTGCGTGCATTCAGGCGTGCGGCCAGGGCTTCAAGGTCGGCCTTGGCCTGGGGCACATCGAGCAGAATGACCTCGGCGCCGTCGCGGGCCAGGGTTTCGGCGATGGAGGCACCGATGCCTCGAGCGGCGCCGGTAACCAACGCCTTGCGCCCGGCCAAGGGGCGCGTCCAGTCTTGCACCGGGGTGTCGCAAGCTGACAGGCGAATCACCTGGCCCGATATATAAGCGCTTTTGGGCGAGAGGAAAAACCGCAGCGCGCCCTCCAACTGGCCTTCGGCACCGTCGCCCACGTACAGCAACTGCAGTACGCCACCGCTGCGCAACTCCTTGGCCAAAGAGCGGCTGAACCCTTCCAGGGCGCGCTGGGCGCTGGCGGCGAACGGATCGCTGAGGCTTTCCGGCGCCCGGCCAAGGATCACCAAGTGGGCACTGTGGTCGAGGTTTTTAAGCAGTGGTTGGAAGAATTCGCGCAGCTGCTTGAGCTGGTCGGTGTGCTGCAAACCGCTGGCATCGAACACCACCGCCTTGAGCTTGGGGCCGTGTCCTGGAATCCACGCGGGCGCTGTCGAGGCTTCGGCGCCGTAGCTGTAGACGGCGTCGGTGAGTCGGTTGGCAAATGCCAGCACCTGGGTAGCCAATGCGCCACCGCCCAGCAGCAGCGCACCTTCGACCGGGCGCAGGCGCCCGGCTTGCCAGCGTTCCAGGCGTACCGGTGACGGCAGGCCAATGGCGGCGACCAGGCGATGGCCGAGGCTTGAGTTGGCGAAGTCGATATAACGGTCAGACATGGAACGCTCTCCGAAGGCTGGGGTTCAAAGGTTGACCACCCTGGGGTGGCAGTCGTTCGATTGAGCCTAGGCTAGGCTTGATGATTCCACCCACCACCACGAGGGAGCTTTCCATGACTCAATTGCGCCGTGTAGCGATCATTGGCGGTAATCGCATTCCTTTCGCCCGATCCAATGGCCCCTACGCCACGGCGAGCAACCAGGCGATGCTGACTGCCGCACTGGAGGGTCTGATCGAGCGCTACAACCTGCACGGCCTGCGCATGGGCGAAGTGGCCGCCGGCGCGGTGCTCAAGCATTCCCGTGATTTCAACCTGACGCGTGAATGCGTGCTCGGTTCGCGCCTATCACCGCAAACCCCTGCGTACGACATTCAGCAAGCCTGCGGCACGGGGCTTGAGGCGGCGCTGCTGGTGGCCAATAAAATTGCCCTGGGCCAGATCGAATGCGGCATTGCCGGCGGGGTGGACACCACCTCGGATGCACCGATTGGTGTGAATGAAGGGCTGCGCAAGATCCTGCTGCAAGCCAACCGCAGCAAATCCCTGGCAGATAAATTAAAACTCCTGTTACAACTTCGTCCTCATCACCTCAAGCCGGAACTGCCGCGTAACGGCGAACCGCGTACCGGTCTGTCCATGGGCCAGCACTGCGAACTGATGGCCCAGACCTGGCAGATCCCTCGTGCCGAGCAGGACCAGCTTGCGCTGGAGAGCCACCAGAAGATGGCGGCGGCTTACGCCGAAGGCTGGCACAACGATTTGCTCACGCCCTTTCTCGGCCTCACCCGCGACAACAACCTGCGCCCCGACCTGACCCTGGAAAAACTCGCCAGCCTCAAGCCGGCCTTCGAGCGCAGCGAAAAGGGCACGCTCACCGCCGGTAACTCCACACCGCTGACCGATGGTGCCTCCCTGGTGTTGCTGGGCAGCGAGGCGTGGGCCAAGGAGCGCGGCTTGCCGATCCTCGCTTACCTGCGCGATGGCGAAGCGGCGGCGGTGGATTTCGTCCACGGCGCCGAGGGCCTGCTGATGGCGCCGGTGTATGCGGTACCGCGTTTGCTGGCGCGCAACGGCCTGACGTTGCAGGACTTTGATTATTACGAGATCCACGAAGCTTTCGCCGCCCAAGTGCTGTGCACGCTCAAGGCCTGGGAAGACGCCGACTATTGCAAGACCCGTCTGGGCCTGGACGCGCCGCTGGGGTCGATCGACCGCAGCCGCCTCAACGTCAAGGGCAGTTCCCTGGCGGCGGGCCATCCGTTTGCCGCCACCGGTGGGCGTATCGTCGCCAGCCTGGCTAAATTATTGGATGCAGCGGGCAAGGGCCGTGGGCTGATTTCCATCTGTGCAGCCGGTGGCCAAGGCGTGACGGCGATTATCGAACGCTGATTGCCGACAAAATTGGCCCATTGAATGCATTCTCAAGGGGTCAGAGGTCAGTAGCCTCTCCCCCCGGCGAGCCGATTGCCGTATAACGAGTGCCACACGCGTGTTTGGTAATACAGGACCCACAATAAAAGCTGATGAAGACTCCTAAACGCATTGAACCCCTGATCGAAGACGGTCTGGTCGACGAAGTGCTGCGCCCACTGATGAGTGGTAAAGAAGCAGCTGTTTATGTGGTGCGCTGCGGCAATGAATTGCGTTGCGCCAAGGTTTACAAGGAGGCGAATAAACGAAGTTTTCGTCAGGCATCCGAATACCAGGAAGGCCGTAAGGTCCGTAACAGCCGCCAGGCGCGAGCCATGGCCAAGGGCTCCAAGTTCGGCAAGAAAGAAACCGAAGATGCCTGGCAGAACGCGGAAGTGGCGGCGCTGTTTCGCCTGGCCGGTGCGGGCGTTCGTGTGCCCCAGCCGTTCGACTTTCTCGAAGGCGTGCTGTTGATGGAACTGGTGGCCGACGAATACGGCGATGCGGCGCCGCGTCTGAATGACGTAGTGCTGGAGCCGGACCAGGCGCGCGAATACCATGCCTTCCTGATCTCCCAGATCGTGCTGATGCTGTGCACCGGCCTGGTGCACGGTGACCTTTCCGAGTTCAACGTACTGCTCACGCCTACGGGCCCGGTGATCATCGACCTGCCCCAGGCGGTGGATGCGGCGGGTAACAACCATGCGTTCAGCATGCTGGAGCGCGACGTTGGCAACATGGCTTCCTACTTCGGGCGTTTTGCCCCGGAGTTGAAGAAAACCAAGTACGCCAAGGAAATGTGGGCGCTGTATGAAGCCGGCACCTTGCACCCGGCCAGTGTATTGACCGGTGAGTTCGACGAACCGGAAGAACTGGCGGATGTGGGCGGTGTGATCCGCGAAATCGAAGCGGCGCGGCTGGATGAAGAGCGTCGCCAGGCGATTCGCGCGGCGGATGATGCGCCACCAAGCAAAGTGCCGGACGAGCCACCGCCGCCGCCTTGGATGCAGTAACTTACAGCGACGCTGATCGTTCCCACGCTCTGCGTGGGAATGCATCCCTGGACGCTCTGCGTCCTAAAGCGTGACGCGGAGCGTCGAAAGCGGCATTCCCACGCGGAGCGTGGGAACGATCATTGTGCTGTCTGTCAGGCGCAGCAGTTGCCCGCTGCCAACTCCTTGAGGATCGGGCAATCGGGCCGGTGATCGCCCTGGCAGTGCTCCATCAGGTCCTGCAAGGTATCGCGCAGTTGCCCCAGCTCGCGAATCTTGTGGTTCAGCTCGTCGATGTGCTGGCGCGCCAGGGCTTTTACGTCGGCGCTGGCCCGCTGCCGGTCCTCCCACAGGGTCAGCAACTTGCCGACTTCTTCCAGTGAAAACCCCAGGTCTCGCGAGCGCTTGATGAACGTCAGGGTGTGCAGGTCGTCGTGGCCGTACACCCGGTAGCCGCTGTCGGTGCGGTGGGCGGTTTTCAGCAGGCCAATGGATTCGTAGTAGCGAATCATCTTCGCGCTTAGCCCGCTGGTGCGGGCGGCTTGGCCGATGTTCATGGGCGTTGATCCTCCAATTCCTTGGGTTTCCAGGTTTTCAACAACAGGGCATTACTCACCACGCTGACGCTGGACAAGGCCATGGCGGCGCCAGCCAGTACCGGGTTGAGCAGGCCGAAGGCGGCCAGGGGAATGCCGATCAAGTTATACACAAAGGCCCAGAACAGATTCTGTCGAATTTTCGCGTAGGTCTTGCGGCTGATCTCCAGGGCGGCCGGCACTAGGCGCGGGTCGCCACGCATCAAGGTGATACCGGCGGCGTGCATGGCCACGTCGGTGCCGCCGCCCATGGCGATGCCGATATCGGCAGCGGCCAGGGCTGGTGCATCGTTGATACCGTCGCCGACCATGGCCACCACGCCGGTTTTTTTCAGCTCGGCCACGGCAGCGGCTTTATAGGCGGGCAGTACTTCGGCATGCACATCGTCGATGCCCAAGGCCTCGGCCACCACCCGTGCACTGCCGTGGTTATCGCCGGTGATCAGGTGGCTGCTGATGTGCTGCGCCTTGAGTTGTTGCACGGCTTGCAACGCGCCGGGCTTGAGCGTGTCGCCAAAGGCAAACAGCCCCAGCACACGGGGTTGCGCGCCTTGTTCGATCAGCCAGGACAAGGTGCGGCCTTCGGCTTCCCATTCCTTGGCTCGCGGGCCTAAATCGCCTGCGTCCAGGCCGGTCTCTTCCAGCAAGCGGCGATTACCCAGCGCCAATGGCCGACCGTCGAGCGTACCGGCAATGCCGCGCCCGGTCAGGGATTGGCTGGCGCTCACATCGGCCACGTCCAAGCCTCTGTCGCGACAAGCATCCAGCACGGCCTTGGCCAGTGGGTGCTCACTGCCGCGCTGCAGGGCGCCGGCCTGTTGCAATAACAGGGCTTCATCGCCATCCACGGCCGCCAAATGCGCAATGTTGGGCGCGCCGGAGGTGAGGGTGCCGGTCTTGTCGAACACTACGGCGCTCACGGCATGGGCGCGCTCCAGGGCTTCGGCGTCCTTGATCAGGATGCCGTGGCGTGCGGCGACGCCAGTGCCGGCCATGATCGCGGTCGGTGTGGCCAGGCCCAGGGCACAAGGGCAGGCGATCACCAATACGGCCACCGCATTGATGATGGCGGTTTCCAGGGATGCGCCATACAGCCACCAGCCCACTACGGTAATCAGCGCCAATACCAGCACGGCCGGCACGAACACCTGGCTGACTTTATCCACCAGTTTCTGAATCGGTGCCTTGGCGGCCTGGGCGTCTTCGACCAGGCGGATGATGCGCGCCAGCACGCTTTCCGCGCCCAGGGCCAGGGTGCGCACCAGCAGGCGGCCTTCACCGTTGATGGCGCCACCGGTGACCGCGTCGCCGGGTTGTTTGGGCACCGGCAGGCTTTCGCCGCTGATCAGGGCTTCATCGGCATGGCTCTGGCCTTCCACCACCTCACCGTCCACCGGGAAGCGTTCGCCGGGTTTGACCAGCACCAGGTCGCCGTGCTTCAACGCACTGATGGCGACGTCTTCTTCACGGCCGTCCTGCACGCGAATCGCACGTTCCGGACGCAAGGCTTCAAGGGCGCGGATGGCGCTGGCGGTCTGGCGCTTGGCGCGGCTTTCCAGGTATTTGCCCAGCAGCACCAGGGCGATCACCACCGCCGAGGCTTCGAAGTACAAGTGCGGCGTCACGCCTGGGGCGGCGGTGAGCCATTCATAGATACTCAAGCCGTAGCCGGCACTGGTACCGATCGCCACCAGCAGGTCCATATTGCCGGCGCCGGCGCGCACGGCTTTCCACGCGGCGACATAGAAGCGCGCACCCAGGATGAATTGCACCGGCGTGGCCAGGGCAAACTGTATCCAGGCGGGGAGCATCCAGTGCAGGCCGAAGGGTTCTACCAGCATCGGCAGCACCAAGGGCAGCGCCAGCAGAACGCCCGCCACCAGCGACCAGCGCTCGCGGCGCAGGCGCCGGGCCTGATCGGCGTCGGTAGCGGTTTCGCTTTGGGGCAGGCTGGCGGTGTAGCCGGCTTTGTCGACGGCGGCGATCAACACGCTGGGGTCCATCTGGCCCTGTACTTCGATGTGCGCGCGCTCATTGGCCAGGTTGACGCTGACACGTTGCACGCCAGGCACTTTGCCCAGCGCGCGTTCGACCCGCCCGGCACAGCTGGCACAGGTCATGCCGCCGATGGGCAGGTCAAAGGTGGTGGATCCATTCATGGGGCAGTCCTCCAGAAGAAGTTGCCACTAGGATCAACCTTAACCTGTGGGGAAGGTCAAGCCCGATCGTTCCCCCGCTCTGCGCCGATCGTTCCCACGCTCTGCGTGGGAATACAGCCCGTGACGCTCCGCGTCACCCTGGCGTTGAAGTAGTGCCTTGTACCCGGGACGCAGCGCGTCCGATGAGGCGTTCTCACGCAGAGCGTGGGAACGATCGTGGGGTTACTCAGTATTCCAGTTTCGCCGCTTTGAGGTACATGCCGTCCGGGCCCAGTGCAATGCGTAATTTGCGTACATCGCCGGCTTTCAAGGTGATGTTCTGCGCGGGAGGCGCGAGCATGCCTGGCAGACAGCCGGGGGCCTGACTCGGCAACACTTTCAGGCGCAGCGACACATCGCCGGGGGGAAGGTTGAAGGAGGTGGCCTGCTCCTGGAACAGACGCCCGGCCAGTTGGTCCTGGATATACAGGCCGATCTCGCAGTGGGTCGGCACTTCCAGGCGTTCGCGGGAAATAATCAGCACCGCATAATCTTCAGCTGCCAGGGCCTGGGGCGCAGCGGCAGGCAAGCTCATCAGGCCGGCAAGGGCAAAAAACGACCAGCGCATGGCGAATGCTCCATGGTTCACAGCTAGGGAGGTTGAAGCTTGGACGACGCCGCCGCCGAATACCAGCCCGGCAGAAATACTGAGAACTTGACCTTGCCATCATGGCAAGCTCGACACTGGGCTCAACCTCATCAAAGGAGTCATGTCATGCAAATATTCAGCGTTGAAGGAATGACCTGCGGCCATTGCGTTAAAGCGGTGACCCAGGCGGTACAGAGCCAGGATTCGGCGGCAAGTGTGGAAGTCGACTTGAAGGCTAAGGAAGTGCGGGTGGCAAGCAGTCTGTCCTCTGACCAAGTGATCGACCTGATTGCCGAGGAAGGCTACAGCGTCAAGCTGGCGTGATTTTTCTGATCGTTAGCCACCTAACGTAATGTTCATGGCACCCAAGCGCGGCTAGACTGTCGAGCTGCCGACTCACTTGGGTGTCTGATGAACCTTCGCATAATCCTGATTCTGGGCGCCTTGAGCGCCTTCGCGCCGTTGGCGATCGACTTTTACCTGCCGGGCTTTCCGGCAATGGCCTCGGCCTTCGCCACTGACGAAAAACATATCCAGCTGACCCTGGCGGTGTATTTCGCGGGCCTGGCTATTGGCCAATTGATCTACGGGCCGCTGGCCGACCGCTTTGGCCGGCGCGTGCCGCTGCTCAGCGGCGTCACCCTGTTTACCCTCGCGTCTTTCGCTTGTGCGTATGCGCCGTCCCTGGAATGGCTGATCGGTGCACGCTTCGTGCAGGCCCTTGGCGGGTGTGCGGGCATGGTGATTTCCCGGGCGGTGGTCAGTGACAAATGCGATGCCGTGGGTTCGGCCAAGGTGTATTCGCAACTGATGCTGGTGACCGGCCTGGCCCCGATCCTGGCGCCGTTGGCCGGTGGCCTGATGGTCGGCGTGTGGGGCTGGCAGTCGATTTTCCTGGCGTTGTCGTTGTTCAGCGTGATGGCGGCCATCGCCGTGGCGGTCGGGTTGCCGGAAACCTTCCCGGCCGATCAGCCGCGCCAGCCGTTGTCGGGCTCGTTGCGCCGCTACGGCTCGCTACTGTCAGACCGGGTGTACCTGGGCTATGCCTTGACCGGCGGCATCTCGATTGCCGGGATGTTTGCCTACATCGCCGGTTCCCCCTTCGTGTTTATCAAGCTCTATGGCGTACCGGCCGAGCATTACGGCTGGTTGTTTGGCTCCAACGCCGCGGGCTTTATCCTGGTGGCGCAACTGAACGCACGCTTGCTGGCCAAGCGCGGCCCGGCGTTTTTGTTGTCGCGTACCGTGTGGGTGTACGTGGCGGCCGCGTTGACGCTGTTGGGAATTGCCGCGTTGCGCACTGAAGCGCTATGGCCGTTGTTGGTGCCGCTGTTTATCTGTATCGCCAGTCTGGGCTGTATTTTGCCGAATACCTCGGCCTGTGCCATGAGCGGGCAGGGGGCTCGGGCCGGCAGCGCATCGGCGTTGCTCGGTTGCATTCAGTTCAGTGTGGCTGCAGGGGCGGCGTCGTTGGTCGGTGTGTTGCACGACGGCACGGCGATGCCGATGGCCATGGTCATCAGCCTCTGCGGGGTGCTGGCGGTGACCATTGCCATGGCGACCCAGCGCCTGCAACGGGCAAGGGCCGTACAGGCGCAGGTCTGAAGTTCGGTTTAGCCAGCGGAACGTTGCTGGTTGAGGGGGAAGCGATGGGGCGCCTGGATCCGGGCCTGCAGCGTGTCGGCGAAGGCGCGGGCCTCGGCTTCACTGCGAAAGGTGATGGCCTCGCCGTCGAGACGAACTTGCCATTGGCTGCCGGGGGATTTTGCTAACGCTTTTATCAGGATTTTCATTGCTGACTTCCTCACGTAAAAGAATCGTGGCAAAGGCGGCCAATATAAACCTGAACGGGCGCATAAATATGACAAGGATCAACTCTCTGACTAATGGTGTCGTCCGTTACCTACGTGGATAACAGACGACACTGACAGCCGTTTTCAGAACCCTTCCAGCACGATCTTGCCCTTGGCCTTGCCGCTTTCCAGCAGGGCGTGGGCGCGGCGCAGGTTCGCCGCATTGATCACGCCGAAGTGCTCGCCCACCGTGGTTTTCAGGGTGCCGGCGTCGATCAGTTCGGCCACGCGGTTGAGCAGGTTGTGCTGCTCGATCATGTCTGGCGTTTCGAACATCGAACGGGTGTACATGAACTCCCAGTGCAGCGACAGGCTCTTGCGCTTGAGCTTGCTCACATCCAGGGCCTTGGGATCGTCGATCAACGCCAGCTTGCCTTGGGGTTGCAGTGCTTCGACCAGTTGGTCCAGGTGTTGCTCGGTCTGGGTCAGGCTGGCGACGTGGGTCACTTGCCCGTGCCCGGCCTGTTTCAACACTTCGCTCAGCGGCTGGCTGTGGTCGATCACCACGTGTGCTCCCAGGGCCTTGGCCCATGCGTGAGTCTCGGGGCGCGAGGCGGTGCCGATGACCTTCAACGCGGTGAGCTGGTTGGCCAACTGAGTCAGGATCGACCCCACACCACCGGCAGCGCCGACGATCAGCAGGCTCTGGCCTTGATCGTCTTTGCCTTCAGTCACCTGCAAACGTTCGAACAACAGCTCCCACGCAGTGATAGCGGTCAATGGCAATGCGGCCGCTTCGGCAAACCCCAGGCTTTGGGGCATATGGCCGACGATGCGCTCATCAACTGTGTGCAATTCGCTGTTGCCGCCAGGGCGTACCAGGGAACCGGCGTAGTACACCTTGTCGCCGGCCTTGAACAACGTCACGTCACTGCCGACCGCCTTGACCACACCCGCCACGTCCCAACCCAGCACCTTGGCGGCGCCATTTTCCGGGGCGACGTTCTGGCGCACCTTGGTGTCCACCGGGTTGACCGAGATGGCTTTGACTTCCACCAACAGGTCACGGGGGCCGGCCACGGGGGCTGGTAGTTCGATGTCTTGCAGGGATTCTGGATCGGTGATCGGCAGTGAGGCGTAGTAGGCGATGGCTTTCATGATGACTCCAAGTGAATACGGTCAAGGTAGGAGCGAGCTTGCTCGCGAAGATCGTTAACGATGACGCGGTGTTTCTGGTTTCGCGCCTCGTCGTTGGGGTTTTCGCGAGCACGCTCGTTCCTACAAAAAAAGGCGGGATCAGGCGAGAAATTTCAGGCGCTTGAGTTCGAAGTGTTCGATCACATCGGCGGCCTTGGCGCGAAAGCTCTGGATATGCGCGCTCTGGTCGTGGTCGGCCAGTGCAGCGTCGTCGCTCCAGCGCTCGAGCATGTAGAAGGTCTCGGGGTGCTGCAGGTCCTGGTGCAGGTCGTACTGCTCGCAACCGGCTTCCAGGCGGGTCGGTTCCAGCAGGCCGCGCAGCAGGGTTTCCAGGGTGGCGTGCTGGCCGGGTTTGGCGATCAGCGTGGCGATGACATTAAAAGCGGTGGACATAGTCGACTCCGGGCACGGGCTAACGGGATGGGCAGATGATTGGCTATTTCCCACGCCGATAAAAGCGGCTAAAACAGCAGGCTGTTTCAACCAAATATTGATAATGAGCGGAAATGCATGCTGCGTTTTGATGATTTGCAGTTGTTTGTGCGGGCCGCCGACTTGGGTAGCCTGTCGGCTGCGGCGCGGGTCATGGACCTGTCACCGGCGGTGGCCAGTGCCGCGCTCAAGCGTATCGAACAGCAACTGGGTACGCGCTTGCTGGCGCGCTCCACCCGCAGCCTGCGCCTGACAGCCGAAGGCGAGGGCTTCCTTGCGTACGCGCGGGCGTCACTGAGCGCGCTGGATGAAGGGCGGCGCCTATTGGCCAGTGGCCAGGATCATGTCAGTGGTGTGCTGCAATTGTCGGCACCCTCGGATTTCGGCCGCAACCAACTGTTGCCGTGGCTGGATGCGTTCCAGCAGGAGCATCCGCAACTGAACGTGCGCCTGTTGCTCGGTGATCGCATCGCCGACCTGTTCCGCCAGCCCGTGGACATTGCCCTGCGTTACGGCGAACCCGAAGACTCCAGCCTGATTGCGCTGCCCATTGCTCCGGACAATATTCGCGTACTCTGCGCCGCCCCCAGTTACCTCGCCCGGCATGGCGAGCCGCGCCATCTGGAGCAATTGGCCCAGCACAATTGCCTGCTGTACATGCTCGGCAGCCGCGTCCACGACCACTGGGGTTTTTACGATGGCAAGCGCCATGTGGGCCTGACGGTCAGCGGCGATCGCTTCAGCGATGACGCCGATGTGGTGCGCCGCTGGGCGGTGGCGGGCATGGGCATCGCCTACAAGTCCTGGCTGGATGTGAGCACCGATGTGCTGGCCGGGCGCTTGCGTCTGATCCTGCCGGAACTGCAGGGTGAGCGCACCCCGCTCAACCTGCTGTGCGCCCACCGTGCGCAATTGAGTAAACCCATCAATCTGCTGCGGGACATGCTCGTGTCCCGTTGTGCGACATTGACGGCCCAGCGACCGGGACGAATGGCTTCTCGTCAATAGCCTGCGCCACGCTCGGAAGTTTCACTCATATCTTGTCCTGATTTGCACCGTCAGACACCGGGGAACCTACTGCCTGCGCACCTATACTTGGGCGTCAACCGCAGCAGAAAAATGGTTTAACAGGGAGTGAATACATGGGAGCAGCACCTTGCATCAGTCAGATCGCCAGCTTGCTCGCCGAGCCTAAACGCACGGCCATGCTCTGGGCCTTGATGGACGGTTCGGCGAAGACTTCCGAAGAGCTGGCGACGCTGGCCGGGCTGTCGCCGGCGTCAGCCAATGCACATTTGGCGCGGCTGTCCGGCAGCGGCCTGTTGCGGATCGAGGCGCGGCGGGGCCAGCGCCTGTTTCGTGTAGCGGCGGCCGATGTCAGTGCCGCCATTGATGCGCTGGCCAGCACCACTATGGCCAGCGCGGCCCGCAGCACACCTGATGTTTTGCCAACGGCGCTGCGCGCACCGCCATTGCTGCGCCGTGCCCGCTGGTGCCATGGCCACCTCGGCGGCGAGCTGGCGGCGCAGTTGTATCAACGGATGCTTGAGGCCGGGTGGATCGAGCGCCATGAGCCGCGTACAGAGGTGACGCCCAATGGCGTGCAGGCATTGGCGCAGCTGGGCATTTTTACCCAGGCATTGGCATCGCCGCTGGCCTGCGACTGTTTCGACTGGAGCCAGCAACAACCCCACCTGGGCGGTGCGTTGGGGGCGGGCTTGATGCAACTGTTTCTGCAGGCGAACTGGATCAGCGTGATCAACGAGTCACGGGCCTTGTCGGTCAATGACCTGGGGCTTGAGCACATAGCTCGCATTGCCAAGCTGTAGGCGTCGTTCTCAGCTGTCGTCAGGTCGCATCCAGCAATAGCCGGCGCAAACGATGCCGCACACTCGCAAGGGGGATTTTTCATACGAGGGGTGTGGCATGGATAGGCAGGGTTATAGCGCGGCGGAACGCCTGGAACGGTTGCCCATCAGCGGTTACCACCGAATCATTTTCATCATCATCGCCCTGGCGTTTTTCTTTGACTCCATGGACCTGGCGATGATGACCTTCCTGTTGGGCTCGATCAAAACCGAGTTTGGCCTGAGCACGGCCCAGGCCGGGTTGCTGGCCAGTTCGAGTTTTTTCGGCATGGTGGTGGGCGCTTCGCTGTCCGGGATGCTTGCTGATCGATTCGGTCGCAAACCGGTGTTTCAGTGGAGCATCGTCCTCTGGGGGTTGGCGAGCTATTTGTGTTCCACGGCCCAGACGGTGGAGACGCTGACGTTGTTTCGGATCCTGCTGGGCATTGGCATGGGCATGGAGTTTCCCATTGCCCAGTCGATGCTGTCGGAGCTGATCCCCGCCAAAAGACGCGGGCGCTATATCGCCTTGATGGATGGTTTCTGGCCGTTGGGCTTTGTGGCTGCGGGCGTACTGTCTTACTTCTTGTTGCCGGTGATTGGCTGGCGCGACATCTTCTTGGTGCTGGCGGTACCGGCGGTGTTCGTGCTGGCCATCCGTTTCTTTATCCCGGAGTCGCCGCGTTGGCTGGAACAGGCTGGGCGCCATGAGGCGGCGGACAAGGTCTTGCTTGGCATCGAGCAGAAGGTGCGCGATTCCCTGGGCGGCGCCGACTTGCCGGAGCCGATTGCCCTGCCACGGATCGAGAGTGCGCCGGGGACGTTTTTCTCCGCGTTCCAGCAGCTGTGGTCGGCGCAGTACCGCCAACGCACGATGATGATCTGGAGTGTGTGGTTCTTCGCCCTGCTTGGGTTCTACGGGCTGACGTCGTGGTTGAGTGCGTTGTTGCAGCAATCGGGTTTTGCCGTGACTCAGTCGGTGTATTACACGGTGATCATTTCCCTGGGCGGAATCCCAGGCTTTTTGATGGCCGCGTGGTTGGTGGAGCGCTGGGGACGCAAGCCTGTGTGCGTGGTGACCCTGCTGGGCGGCGGGGTGATGGCGTTTCTGTATGGGCAGAGCGCAGTGTTTGGCGGCAACGTGGGCCTGCTGATCACCTCGGGGTTGTTGATGCAGTTCTTCCTGTTTGGCATGTGGGCGGTGCTGTACACCTACACGCCGGAGTTGTATCCCACCTCGGCACGTGCAACCGGCTCGGGGTTTGCGTCGGCGATTGGGCGGGTTGGTTCGTTGCTGGGGCCGTTGGTGACCGGGTTGGTGTTCCCGATAACCGGGCAGGGCGGGGTATTTGCCTTGGGCGCGCTGTGCTTTGCGGTGGCGGCGCTGGTGGTGTGGCTGTTCGGGATGGAGACCAAGGGCAAGACCCTGGAAGAACTCACCCAGGCTTGAAGCTGATGGGGCCATGTGGGAGCCGGGCTTGCCCGCGATAGCGGTAGGTCAGGCAATAAGAGGCTGGCTGATACACCGCTATCGCAGGCAAGCCAGCTCCCACAGGTTGAGTCCAAGTCTATTCAGTTACGGTTTCACGAGCCGCGCATCCAGGCTGTTCTGCGCCAGGCGTTTGGCCTGGTCCTGGGTCATGCCCAGGGAGGTGTGCAGCGCGTGGAAGTTCTCGGTGACATAACCGCCGAAATAGGCAGGGTCGTCCGAGTTCACGGTGACTTTTACACCACGCTCGAGCATGTCGAGGATGTTGTGCTGGGCCATGTCGTCGAACACGCAGAGCTTGGTGTTGGACAGCGGGCATACCGTCAGCGGGATCTGTTCGTCGATGATGCGCTGCATCAGGCGTTCATCTTCAATGGCTCGCACGCCGTGGTCGATGCGCTGGATTTTCAGCAGGTCGATGGCTTCCCAGATGTACTCGGGCGGGCCTTCTTCACCGGCGTGGGCCACGGTCAGGAAGCCTTCGTGACGGGCACGGTCGAACACGCGCTGGAACTTGCTCGGTGGGTGGCCCATTTCCGAGCTGTCCAGGCCCACGGCCACGAACGCGTCACGGAACGGCAGCGCCTGGTCGAGGGTTTTCTGCGCTTCGTCTTCGCTCAGGTGGCGCAGGAAGCTGAGGATCAAACCGCTGGTGATGCCCAGTTGCTGCTCGCCGTCTTTAAGCGCAGCGGCGATGCCGTTGAGCACCACTTCGAACGGCACGCCACGGTCGGTGTGGGTTTGCGGGTCGAAGAAGGGTTCGGTGTGGATCACGTTCTGGGCTTTGCAGCGCAGCAGGTAAGCCCAGGTCAGGTCGTAGAAGTCCTGGGACGTGCGCAGCACATCGGCGCCCTTGTAATACAGGTCGAGAAACTCTTGCAGGTTGTTGAAGGCGTAGGCTTTGCGCAGGGTTTCGACGTCGTTCCATGGCAGCGCAATCTTGTTGCGCTCGGCCAGGGCGAACAGCAACTCAGGCTCCAGCGAGCCTTCCAGGTGCAGGTGCAATTCAGCCTTGGGCAGGGCGTTGAGCCAATCGTACATTTTTAAAATCTCATCAGGTGCAATGGCGGCATTCTACAGGCCATGGCTGAAATAATCGGCAAAACCTGACCAGCAGGAGAGTATTTCTGTCACTCACGCAAGGGCGGCCTGAACTAAGGTGTAACGAAACGTTAGCGGCTCGGCGCAGTCTGTACCCCATCAATGACTGATTCGCTGTACGAGAAGGCCCGGAATGCTCACATCCCTCAAGCAAGAAAAATTCATGCTGCTGGCGCTGATTGCCGCCATCGCCGCCTACCCGCTGGAGCACTGGATGCTCCACAGCGGCCAACTGGTTGCGTTGCTGGCCGGCTTTGCGCTGATCGCGTTTATCGTGATGGCGTCGATGCGCGTGGCCCATCACGCCGAACAGTTGGCGGAAAAAGTCGGCGACCCCTACGGCACCATGATCCTGACCCTCGCCGCGGTATTGGTGGAAGTGGTGATCCTGGCGATCATGATGAGTAACGAGCCATCGCCCACCCTGGTGCGCGACACCATCTACTCAGCGGTGATGCTCGATATCAACGGTATCCTCGGCCTGGCCGCGCTGATGGGCGGCATCAAGCATGGCGAACAGTCCTACAACGATGACTCGGCGCGCACCTACAGTGTGATGATTCTTACCGCCATGGGGGTGTCGATGGTGGTACCGGAATTCATCCCCGAAGCGGACTGGAAAATTTACTCGGCCTTCACCATTGGCGCGATGGTGGTGCTTTACACCTTGTTCCTGCGCATGCAGGTGGGGCCGCACAGTTATTTCTTCAGCTACAGCTACCCGGAGAAACGCCGTAAGAAACAGCCGGAAGACGAGCACGCGCCGTCTGTCAGCCTGACGTTTTCCATTGCGACCCTGGTGTTTGGGGTGATCGTGATTGGTGCGCTGGCCGAGGTGATGTCCAAGACCCTCGACCTGGGCCTGGAAGGCACAGGCGCACCACCAGTGATTACCGCGATTGTGGTGGCGGCTATCTCGGCCGCTCCGGAAATCCTCACGGCATTGCGCGCCGCGTTGGCCAACCGCATGCAATCGGTGGTCAACATCGCGCTGGGGGCTTCGTTGTCCACGGTGATCCTGACGGTGCCGGTGATGGAAGCCATGGCGCTCTACACCGGGCAGCCGTTCCAGATGGCGATGACGCCGGTGCAAACGGTTATGGTGTTTATCACGCTGATCGTCAGCGCGATCAACCTCAACGATGGTGAAACCAATGCGATAGAAGGGATGACGCATTTTGTGTTGTTTGCGACCTTTATCATGCTGTCGCTGTTAGGGCTGTAACCCGATTTGAAAGGCGCCGCAGACCCAATGTGGCAGCGGGCTTGCTCGCGAATGCGGTGGTTCAGTCACAGATGTACTGACTGACACACCGCTTTCGCGAGCAAGCCCGCTCTCACATTTTGATTGGCGCCTGGCTTAGGTGCCCGCGATCAAATGGCGCGCGGCCTGGCTGTGATCGGCGATCAAGCCCTTGAGGTCCAGGCCTTCGACTTGACCGTCGATCACCCGCCACTTGCCGCCAACCATCACTCGATCCGCCCGGTCCGCGCCGCACAGCAGCAGTGCGGAAATGGGGTCATGGCTGCCGGAGAAGCGCAGCTCATCGAGCTTGAACAGTGCCAGGTCCGCCTGCTTGCCGACGGCCAACTCGCCAATGTCTGTGCGCCCCAGCAACTGCGCCGAGCCCTTGGTGGCCCAGCCCAATACGCCTTCGGGGGTGATCTTTTCCGCGCCGTAGCGCAGGCGCTGGATATACAGGGCCTGGCGGGCTTCAAGGATCATGTTCGAAGCGTCGTTGGAGGCCGAGCCGTCCACGCCCAAGCCGATCGGGGCGCCGGCGGCGAGCAGGTCCAGAGTGGGGCAGATGCCGGAGGCCAGGCGCATATTCGAGCTTGGGCAATGGCAGATGCCGGTGCCGGCTGCGCCCAGGCGCTCGATTTCGTCCGGGTTGAAGTGAATGCCGTGAGCCAGCCAGGTGCGTGGGCCGAGCCAGCCGACGCTGTCGAGGTAATCCACGGTACGCAGCCCGAAGCGTTGCAGGCAGAAATCTTCCTCATCGAGGGTTTCCGCCAAATGGGTGTGCAGGCGCACGTCCAGCTGGTTGGCCAGCTCGGCGCTGGCTTGCATGATTTCGGGGGTGACGGAAAACGGCGAGCACGGCGCCAGGGCGATCTGGATCTGCGCACCGTCACCGCGCTGGTGATATTCGCGGATCAGGCGCTGGCTGTCTTCGAGAATCACCTGGCCTTGCTGCACGGTTTGCTGCGGTGGCAGGCCGCCATCGGCTTCGCCCAGGCTCATGGAACCGCGGGTGAGCATGGCGCGCATCCCCAGTTCACGCACGCTGCCTACCTGCACATCAATGGCGTTTTCCAAACCATCGGGGAACAGGTAGTGGTGATCGGCCGCCGTGGTGCAGCCCGAGAGCAGCAATTCGGCCAGGGCGACTTTGCTGGCCAGGGCGAGCTTTTCCGGGGTGAGCCGTGCCCATACCGGGTACAGGGTTTTCAGCCAGGGAAACAGCGGCTGGTTGACCACCGGGCCCCAGGCGCGGGTCAGGGTTTGATAGAAGTGGTGGTGGGTATTGATCAGCCCAGGCAGCACCACATGCTCGCGGGCATCGAACACCTGCGCGCAGGGTTGTGCAGGCGCTTGCCCTTGGGCCAGCACTTCGGTGATGACACCGTCTTGCAGCACCAAGCCGCCACGGGCATCGAGGCCATTGGCAGTGAAAATCGCGAGGGGGTTTTTTAACCAGATACGGGTCGCAGGCATTGGCCGGCTCCTCTGAATGATGGGTTCAGGTTTGCCAGCTCAGTGTTGCCCTGTCTGCTGATCCAGGGTCGCCGGGGAGGGCGAGGTGGGCAGTTTACCTCTGTGGGAGCGAGCTTGCTCGCGAAAATCGTCAATGATGACGCGGGCAGTCTGGTTTAACGCAGTGCTTGGGCGTTCTTCGCGAGCAAGCTCGCTCCTACAGTTGGGGGGGTTACCAGGTGATGGTGTCGCCCTTGTAGTCGACGAAGTGATGGCCGCCTTTGCCGGTGTAGGCATTTACCTGGTCCACCAGGCCGCGCACGCTGGTCTCGACGTCGATGTGGGCATTTTCGCCGCCCATGTCGGTCTTCACCCAACCTGGATGCAGCGACAGCACCGTCGGCTTGGGCTCGCCCAGTTGCGTGATAAAGCTATTGGTCATCGAATTGAGGGCGGCCTTGCTGGCCTTGTACAGCGCCAGGTCCGAGCCGTCGGGAATGGTCACGCTGCCCAGTACCGAACTCATGAAGGCCAGCACGCCGGTGTCTTTGCGGATCTGCCCGACAAAGCGCTGGGCCAGGTTGATTGGCGCCACGGCGTTGGTGAAGAACAACTGGCCGACTTCCGCCAGGGTCGCGTGGCCGGGCTCCTGGTTGGCCGGACCCTTGACGCCGGCGTTGACGAACAGCAGGTCGAAGGTGCGGTCTTTCAGGCGTTGGGCCAGGGCGATCACGGCTTGCTGGTCGTCCATATCCAACTTCTCGATCTGCACCGGCCCCACGGCTTTCAGGGCATCAGCCTTGTTGGGATCGCGCACGGTGGCGGTCACGTCCCAGCCGTCCTGGAGCAGTTGCTTGACCAGGCCAAGGCCCAGCCCGCGCGAGGCGCCGATGATCAGTGCGGTTTTTGGCGTAGACATGAAAGGCTTCCTTTGAAATCGCGGTTCATGGAGTTCAGCGCATAACAGTAGCAGTTTCAGCGTTCGAGCAGGATGCGCCCACGGCTCAGGTCGGCGAGCTGGGTTTGCAGGGTGTCGATGTGCGCCTCCCCCAGGGCGAGTTGCAGCTCTACACCGTTGGCGGTGAAGGTTTCTTCCACCACAATCCCGCCGAGTTCAGCGACGCGCAGCTTCACCAGGTTCAGCTCGGAGAAGCCACAGGCGCAGCTCAGAGGTACGCGGCTGATCAGCTCGATGCGCTCGGCATTTTGCAGGCATTTATTGGCCCCGCCGCCATAGGCACGGGCCAAGCCACCAGTGCCCAGTTGAATGCCGCCGTACCAGCGGATCACCAATACGGCCACCTGATCAAAGCCCTGGGCCTCGATGGCCGCAAGGATCGGGCGCCCGGCGGTGCCACCGGGTTCGCCGTCATCGCTGCTGCGGTATTGATCGCCCAGCTTCCAGGCCCAGCAGTTGTGCGTGGCGTTCAGGTCGCTGTGTTGCTCGAAAAACGCTTGGGCGTCCTGCGGGCTGGTAATCGGCGCCGCCAAGGTGATAAAGCGGCTCTTGCGTATTTCTTCACGAAACTCGCAAAAACCGGTGAGCGTAAAAGACATAAAACGCTTCGTTTATAGGGCTGGCTTGATGCCGCAGCCTTTGAGAATGATATGGATCAGGTTGGTGCCGGCATCTTCCATGTCCTGCTTGGTCAGCTTGGTGCGACCGGTGACGCGGCAGATCTGGGTGGCGAAGTCAGCGTAGTGCTGGGTGCTGCCCCACAGCAGGAAGATCAGATGCACGGGGTCGACGGGGTCCATTTTGCCGGCGTCGATCCACGCCTGGAACACTGCGGCACGGCCACTGAACCAGGCCCGATAGTCCTGGCCGAAATATTCCGTGAGGCATTCGCCACCGCTGATGATCTCCATGGCGAAGATCCGCGAGGCTTGGGGTTGGCGGCGCGAGAATTCCATCTTGGTGCGGATGTAACGAGCGAGCGCCACGGCTGGGTCATCCTCGGCGGTCAGCGCGTTGAAGGTGCTGTCCCAGAGTTCGAGGATGTTGCTCAGCACTGCGATGTACAGGCCCAGCTTGTTGGTGAAGTAATAGTGCAAGTTGGCCTTGGGCAGCCCGGCGCTGGCAGCGATGGTGTTCATGCTGGTGCCTTTGTAGCCATGGCGCGCGAATTCATCTTCAGCAGCCTGGAGAATCGCTTGTTCATTCTTTTGCCGAATGCGGCTGGCGGGTTTACCGCCGTGGTTGCTGTGGGCAGGAACTTCGAGGCTCATGGAGGTTTCCGTGCTGATCGATAGAGACGACGTGTGCACAGATAACCCACCCTCAAGCCTCAGACAAGTCCTGATGCAATAAAACCGTCAAAGCGGTTCCAGGCTGTCGCGTTCCGGGGTGTGGTTTGCGGCGGTGGTACTTGCCTTGGCCTCCGGCAGTAACAGGCACAGGAGGATGGCGGTGATACCGCCGCTGGTGATGGCGGAGTCGAACAGGTTCTGCACCAGTGTCGGCATCAGGTGCAGCAGGTTAGGTTGCGCGGCGATACCCAGGCCAACACCGAACGAGGTGGCGATAATCAGCATGCTGCGTCGATCCAGCGGTGCCTGGGCGAGAATGCGCACGCCGGCCGCGGCCACACTGCCGAACATCACCAGGGTCGCGCCGCCCAGCACCGGCTTGGGGATTTGCTGCAGCACGGCGCCAATCAGCGGAAACAGGCCCAGACAGAACAGCAACACGCCGATGTATAAACCGACGTAACGGCTGGCCACGCCGGTGAGCTGGATCACACCATTGTTCTGCGCAAACGTGGTGTTGGGGAAAGCGCTGAAAGTGGCGGCGATCATGCAGCTCACCCCATCGCCGAGGACGCCGCCCTTGAGCCGGCTTATATAAGAAGGGCCGCTGATAGGCTGGCGGGCAATCATGCAATTGGCGGTGAGGTCGCCGACGGTTTCGATGCTGCTGATCAGATAAATCAGCGCAATCGGCAGGAAGGCGCTCCAGTCGAAGTTGAAACCAAAGCGGAATGGTGTAGGCAGGCTGACCAATGGCAGGTCAGGCAAAGCCTGGGGAACAAGTTTACCGCTGAACCACGCCGCGAGGCTGCCCAGGGCCAGGCCGATGATGATGGCCGACAGGCGTACCCAGGGCGTGTTCGAGCGGTTGAGCAGGATGATCGTCAAAACCACGAACAGGCCCAGCGCCAGGTTGGCGGGGGCGCCGAAGTCCGGTGCATTGAAACCGCCGCCGAGGTCGGTGATACCCACTTTGATCAGGCTGATGCCGATCAGCGTAATCACAATGCCGGTCACCAGCGGTGTGATCACGCGGCGCAGCTGGCCGATAAAGCGGCTCAATACAATCTGTACCGCCGCGCCAAAGAAGCACACGCCGAAAATCATCGCCAGAATGTCTTCCGGACTGCCGCCGCGTTGTTTCACCAGAAAGCCTGCAGACAACACCGCGCCGAGAAACGCAAAGCTGGTGCCTTGCAGGCAGATCATGCCGGCACCGATACCAAACGGCCTGCGTGCCTGGATGAAGGTGCCTACGCCGGAAACCATCAACGCCATGCTGATCAGGTAGGGCAAGTGGGCGGTGAGGCCGAGGGTGGAGCCAATAATCAGAGGCGGCGTGATGATGCCGACGAACGCCGCCAATACATGTTGCAGCGCCGCGAGGAAAGCGGGCAGTGGTTTCGGCCGGTCGTTGAGGCCGTAGATCAGGTCGCTGGGGCTGGAGGATTCTGGGGGCATGGCGGGTCAACTCAAGGCGGACGGTTCAAGGTCCTTGAGTCCTTGCAAAAAGCTGTCCATATGCTCAGCTTTTTGCGCGAGGCCCGAATCAGCGGGTGGCGGCCAGGCTTTCCAGGAAACTTTCCAGCACCAAATGAGGGCGACGGCCCTTGCGCGTGACCGATGCCAGGCTCAAATCGTAAAAACGTGTAGCCGGTTTCAGCGCACGCAGTCGGCCTTGTTGTACCCACAGGCTGGCGTAGTGATCGGGCAGGTAGCCGATATAACGCCCGGTGAGAATCAGGAACGCCATGCCTTCACGGTCTGACGCACTGGCGGTGCAGTTGAGCGCCTGGTAATGGGCCTGGATTTCCGCAGGTAAGCGGAAGGTGGGGGCGATGGCGTCCTGGCTGTCGACGCGCTCGTCGTCGAGTTGCTTGTTGTCGGCGTAAAACAGCGGGTGGCCGACCGCGCAATAGAGCAAGGAACGTTCGCTGTACAACGGCTGGTATTCCAGGCCCGACAGTGCGCTGGCCTGGGGCACCACACCGACGTGCAGGCGACCGTCGAGTACGCCTTGCTCCACTTCATTGGGGGCGATCATGCGGATCTGGATCTGCACGTCCGGGCCGCGTTCTTTCAACTGCGCCAATGCGTGGGTGATGCGCATATGGGGCAGAGTGACAAGGTTATCGGTGAGGCCAATGATCAACTCGCCGCGCAAATGTTGGTGCAGGCCGTTGACCTCGGTGCGAAAACTTTCCAGGGCACTCAGCAGTTGCAGGGCAGATTGATAGACCTCGCGGCCTTCTTCCGTCAGGGAAAAACCGGCGCGGCCGCGTTGGCAGAGCCGTAGCCCGAGTCGTTGCTCAAGGTCGCTCATCTGCTGGCTGATGGCCGAGCGCCCGATGCCGAGAACGGTTTCCGCTGCCGAGAAGCCGCCGCACTCCACTACGCTGCGAAAGATGCGCAGCAGGCGAATATCGAAGTCACTGACTTGGGCCAAAGGGTCGGGACGACGGCTGCTCATAGTTTAGTGAAGTCCTGACTGAAGGTTAGAAGAGTTGGATTTCACCGACTTTATCCCCGTGGCAATTTAGCTGCAACAACGCTTTTTCAATCCCGACGCTGCCTTTTGCCCTGCGAGGTTTTGCTGATGAACATGCCCGAAAACGCCCCATCGTCCCTGGCCAGCCAATTGAAGCTGGATGCGCACTGGATGCCTTACACCGCCAACCGCAACTTCCAGCGCGATCCACGCCTGATCGTGGCCGCCGAAGGTAGCTGGTTGACCGATGACAAGGGGCGCAAGGTCTATGATTCGTTGTCGGGCCTTTGGACCTGTGGCGCCGGGCATACGCGCAAGGAAATCCAGGAAGCGGTCGCCAAGCAATTGGGCACCTTGGACTACTCTCCAGGCTTCCAGTACGGTCATCCGTTGTCCTTCCAGTTGGCGGAAAAAATCACCGACCTGACCCCAGGCAACCTGAATCATGTGTTCTTCACCGATTCGGGCTCTGAATGTGCCGATACGGCGGTGAAGATGGTGCGGGCCTACTGGCGCCTGAAAGGCCAGGCCACGAAGACCAAGATGATTGGTCGCGCCCGTGGTTACCACGGCGTTAACATTGCCGGTACCAGCCTGGGCGGTGTGAACGGTAACCGTAAGCTGTTTGGCCAGGCGATGATGGATGTTGACCATCTGCCTCACACCTTGCTGGCCAGCAACGCTTTCTCCCGGGGTATGCCGGAGCTGGGCGGCATCGCGCTGGCCGATGAGTTGCTCAAGTTGATCGAGCTGCATGACGCGTCGAACATTGCGGCCGTATTTGTCGAGCCTATGGCCGGTTCCGCTGGGGTATTGGTGCCACCGCAGGGGTATCTCAAGCGTCTGCGCGAAATTTGCGACCAGCACAATATCCTGTTGGTGTTCGACGAAGTGATCACGGGCTTTGGCCGCACCGGCTCGATGTTCGGTGCCGACAGCTTCGGCGTGACCCCGGACCTGATGTGCATTGCCAAGCAAGTCACCAACGGCGCGATCCCGATGGGCGCGGTGATTGCCAGCAGCGAGATCTACCAGACCTTCATGAACCAGGCGACGCCGGAATACGCAGTGGAATTCCCCCACGGCTACACCTACTCGGCGCACCCGGTGGCTTGCGCGGCGGGCTTGGCGGCATTGGACCTGTTGCAGAAAGAAAACCTGGTGCAGAGCGTAGCCGAAGTCGCGCCGCACTTTGAGAATGCGCTGCACGGTTTGAAGGGCAGCAAGAATGTGATCGACATTCGCAACTACGGCCTGGCCGGTGCGATTCAGATTTCCCCACGTGATGGAGATGCCATCGTGCGTCCATTCGAGGCCGGCATGGCGTTGTGGAAGGCCGGTTTCTATGTGCGTTTTGGCGGCGACACCCTGCAGTTCGGGCCAACCTTCAACAGCAAGCCGCAGGACCTGGACCGTCTGTTTGACGCGGTCGGCGAAGTGCTGAACAAGATCGACTGATTTCTCCTTCTATATAGAACAATTTTTCAGGAGCCCTGCATGAGCCTTATCCAGCATTTGATCAACGGTGAACTGGTCAACGACAGCGGTCGTAGTGCCGACGTCTATAACCCGTCTACCGGGCATGTGATTCACCAGGTGCCTTTGGCCAGTCGTGAAACCATTCAACAGGCGATTGACTCAGCCAAGGCGGCGTTTCCGGCTTGGCGCAATACGCCGCCGGCCAAGCGTGCCCAAGTGATGTTTCGTTTCAAGCAACTGCTGGAGCAGAACGAAGCACGGATCTCGCAGTTGATCAGCGAAGAACATGGCAAGACCCTGGAAGACGCCGCGGGTGAACTCAAGCGTGGGATCGAGAACGTGGAGTACGCGTGCTCGGCGCCGGAGATTCTCAAGGGTGAATACAGCCGCAACGTAGGGCCGAACATTGATGCGTGGTCGGACTTCCAGCCATTGGGCGTGGTGGCAGGTATTACTCCGTTCAACTTCCCGGCGATGGTGCCGTTGTGGATGTACCCGCTGGCGATTGTCTGCGGTAACTGTTTCATCCTTAAACCTTCAGAGCGCGACCCGAGTTCGACGCTGTTGATCGCGCAACTGTTGCAGGAAGCCGGGCTGCCCAAAGGCGTGCTCAGCGTGGTGCATGGCGACAAGGGCGCGGTGGACGCATTGATCGAAGCGCCTGAAGTCAAAGCCTTGAGCTTTGTAGGCTCGACGCCGATTGCCGAGTACATCTATTCCGAAGCGACCAAACGTGGCAAGCGTGTGCAGGCGCTGGGCGGGGCGAAAAACCACGCGGTGCTGATGCCGGATGCAGACCTGGATAACGCTGTGAGTGCCCTGATGGGCGCGGCGTATGGTTCCTGCGGTGAGCGTTGCATGGCGATCTCGGTGGCTGTGTGCGTGGGCGATCAGGTGGCGGATGCATTGATTGCCAAGCTGGTGCCACAGGTCAAGGCGTTGAAGATTGGTGCGGGCACTTCTTGCGGGCTGGATATGGGCCCGTTGGTGACGGGGCAGGCGCGAGATAAAGTCAGTGGCTATATAGAAGACGGTGTGTCGGCGGGGGCTGAGCTGGTCGTTGATGGCCGTGGCTTGAGTGTTGCCGGGCATGAGCAAGGTTTTTTCCTCGGTGGCAGCTTGTTTGACCGCGTCACCCCTGAGATGCGTATCTATAAAGAAGAGATCTTTGGGCCGGTGCTGTGCGTAGTGCGGGTGGATAGCCTGGAAGCGGCGATGCAGCTGATCAACGATCATGAATACGGCAACGGTACTTGTATCTTCACCCGTGACGGTGAAGCGGCGCGCCTGTTCTGTGATGAGATTGAAGTCGGCATGGTGGGGGTTAACGTGCCGCTGCCTGTGCCGGTTGCGTATCACAGCTTTGGTGGCTGGAAGCGCTCGCTGTTTGGCGACTTGCATGCCTATGGGCCGGATGGGGTGCGTTTCTATACCCGCCGCAAGGCGATCACCCAGCGCTGGCCGCAACGGGCCAGCCATGAAGCGTCGCAATTCGCCTTCCCTAGCCTGTAAGGCTCGGTAGGTAAAAGGTTGGCCCCTTGGGGCCGGCGTTTGCGTTATTGGGGGCTTTTTTGACTTATATGACAGAAATGTGAAAAAGAAGGTTGACGGCAGATTCTGGAAGCCTATAATTCGCCCCACTTCCGGCGCAGTCGAAACGGAAAACTCCTTGGTAAACAATGAGTTATGCAGTTTTCGGCAGCAAGTTGCTTCAGTTCATCGAAGCCAAAAGGAAGTTGAAAAAGAGGTGTTGACAGCAGCGTGTAACGCTGTAGAATTCGCCTCCCGCTTACGAGAGATCGCAAGCGCAAGTGGTTGAAGTTGTTGAAGAAATCTTCGAAAACTTCTGAAAATAACCACTTGACAGCAAATGAGGCTGCTGTAGAATGCGCGCCTCGGTTGAGACGAAAGATCTTAACCAACCGCTCTTTAACAACTGAATCAAGCAATTCGTGTGGGTGCTTGTGGAGTCAGACTGATAGTCAACAAGATTATCAGC